>JALYGY010000039.1 GCA_030776865.1 Actinomycetota bacterium
ACGGTAGGGGCCGGAACCACGTTGTCCTCCAGGCCCAATCCGACGAGGGTGGGGCAGCGCACGTCCACGGCGAAGTTCATAGTATCGAAGTAGGAGAGGACGGCCATCACGTCTTCCTCCCGCTCGGGGTGCGCCTCCAGATAGCGGTTGATCTCTTGCCCCGAGCCCTCCTCCACAAAGCGTCGCCGACCTTCGGCCCAGCCGAAGCTCGGTACCTCCAGGACGAGAAAGTCGGAGACCTGCATGACGGCCTCGGCCATCACGGCCAGCCCCCCGGCGAAGCTCGCGCCGTGCAAGACCAAGCGCGAGACGGAGGCGCCAAAGAGCTCGCTGCCGACCTCGACCGCACGCATGTAGTCGCACACGGCGCCCCTCAGAACGTGCTGCTCGGGGGACTCGATGCCGGTCAGGACGTACCCCCAGGGCGACGAGTACGGGAGCGCTCCCTCGGAGTTCCCGTACCCTCGAGCCTCTACACCGAGCACGTTCACGCCCCTCTGCGCCCAGTGCCACGTGTGGTCGAGCTCGCCTTCGTAGCCGTGGCTGTGCACGACCAGCGGCCGCGGGACGTCGTCATTCCACCGGATCGCGTACCCCGAGACGCGGGCACCTGCCAGGGAATCGAAGGTCAGCCTCTCGAACGCGAGACCGGTGTCTCCGGCTTCGAAAGGCTCGCGGGAGACGCCCGGCGCGACCCGCCCGAGCTCTGACCGGGTCTTCTCCCAGAACGCCTCGAAATCCGGGGGCCGCGTCAGCGGCGGTCGCGGGCCTCCACCGCCTGCCTCCCGCCGCCCGGGGGGATGTGTCACGTCGACACCCGAGCGCCGTTTGCCCCTCCGGGCTGTCTAGCCGCCAGTCGCGTGGCTTCGCGGACGTATTCCTTGAAACGCTGGTAGACGTGGTCGTTGACGAACTCGCGTAGCGCCTCTCTCCCGATGTTCTCGCCGAGGTGTTCGGAGAGGCGGATCGGCTCGTGCACCACCGCGGCGGTCCTCGTGCGCGTGAGCTTCTTGTCGAAGTTGGCGACGGCTACCGGGACTATGAGGGGCTCGGGACGGATGCTCGCCGCCAGATGGAAGGCTCCGGTCTTGAACGGCAGGGGAGAGTTCTCCGTCTCGGAGCTCGTACCCTCGGGGCAGATGACGATGTTCCTGCCGCTTCTGAGGTGTTCCTCCGCGGTGTCCAAAAACAGCCGGCGACGCTGCTCGGGCGAGACGAGCGGATCGTCCGCGGGGTCCACGTAGCCGGAGTACACGTAGATGTAGCCCAGCCGGTCGTAGAACTTCTGGTGTCCGTACTCACCGGGGTCGGACTTGCGGACGACGCGCACGGGCGCCTCGCCGTACTTCTTGAGCAGGATCATGGACGAGACGAAGTGGGTGTCGAGTGTGAGGATGAAGTCGTTGGGGAGCAGGTTGTCCAGGTGGTTGGAGAGGTGGTTCATGATAAAGATGTGCCCCGGCTCCTCGGGCAGGTACGCTTCCCCGCAGATGACGTACTCGGTGTCCTCGAACAGCTCGACGAAGGCCTCGCAGCTCTTGCGGCGGAGCTCCTGGGTCCATCGCGGGGGGGTGCGCCCGCTACCAGCTCGTAGATCGTCTGGAGCTGGCGGAAGATCCTCACCTCCCGCCAGACCTCGTCAAGGAGGTCCGCTATCTGGGCGGCCAGTTCGCGCTCCACCTCGTCGCCGTTCGCCGTCAGGGCCTCCAGGGTGCGGTGGGCGTCGTCGAGGGTCAGGCGATTCTCCAGGTAGTGAGGGATCTTGTGCAGAGGAGAGGTGACGCTAAGGGTCGCGGCGTTCTGGTCGAGGAGGGCGCGCACCGTTTGCGGCACGTTCCCGTAGCGGGCGGCCACCAGACGCGTCCGCGTCATGCGCAGGTGATTCCCGATGAGCCACAGCACGCGCCGCATGAACGCCAGGCCGAAATCCGGCCTCTTTTTGGCGTACTCCTCGAAGAGATCCCTCTCCAGCACCAGCATCTCGGTGTGCTCGCGGGCGACGGCGGTAGCCCGGTAGCGCTGCGGCTCCACGATCGAGGCCCAGCCGACGGGGTAGCCCCTGTGCCCGACGATGTGGGGCGGGGTCTGCCCGTCCATCTCGGGGCCCGACTCCTCGTCGGGCGCTACGGCGCCGGGCTTCGCGAAGGACAGCTCGATCTTGCCGCTCGCGAGGACGTAGAACGTCGTCGCGGGCTCGCCCTGCTTTATCACGTGGTCCCCCGGCTCAAACTTCTTCTTCCGGGCGTGGCGAGCGAAGCGGTCCAGGTGCTCCTGTTCCATCCCCTTGAAGAACGGCGATTCGCGCAGGAGGTCCAGGGTGTCCGCCTGAGCACTCATGCCCCCTCCGGGATAGTGGGCGTCTCTAGCAAAAAGGTGACGGCGCCCTCGAGCCGGTGGTCCAACGCGGTGGCTACCTTCTTCAATACCTGGTAGCCTAGGTACGGGTCCTCCACAAAGATCTCCTCGAAGGTGTCGCGCGAAAACCGGATGAGCTCGCTGGCCTCCTCACACCTCGTCGAAGCCGTGTACCGATAGGGAGGCCTGAACGCCGAGGACCCCGCGACGAGGCTTCCGGGGTCCCGCTGCACGCCCATCAAGAGGTCGCCCACCCCCTCGAAGTAAACCAGTACCTGCACCGCCCCGGAGAGCAAGAAGTACACCGCCCGCGCCTCGTCGTTCTGCCGCGCGACCATCGCGCCCCTTTCGAGCCCCCTCTTCGTCGCCGACCCCGCCAGGCGTTCGAGCGCCCACCCCGGCATCCGCTCAAAGAAACGGAGCCCGGCCAGCTCGTCGGGCGTCACCTCCGCCGGTTCGCCCTTAGCCTGTGGTCGTCTCATGCTCATGGATCACCCGCATCATCCTCACCCTCGACGTCTTGCCCCACATAGGACCTTGATCACCCGTGCACGAATTCTATAAGAGGGCGCATCGAGGGGCTATCCTCGACTACGCTATCCTCCGGGGCGAGCTACCTCCGCGAATGACTCGGGGCCCGCACGAGGTTAGCGCCTACTCGATTACGGCGACGGCTTCGATCTCGATAAGGAGTCGGGGGTCTATGAGCGCGGAGATCTCGACCATCGAGGAGGCCGGGTATGGCTTCTCGAAGTAGCGCCGCCTGACCTCGTGGATCTCGTCGTAGAGCCCCATGTCGGTTATGAAGACGGTCACCTTCACGATATCCTCCATGCCGCCGCCCGCCTCCTCGACCACGGTCTTTACGTGCTCCAGCACCGTCTCCGTCTGCAGCCCCATGTCCCCCTCGCCGACCACGTTTCCCTCGGCGTCCAGCGAGACCTGCCCCGAGACATAGATGGTTCTGCCAGCGGGAGCTTCGACACCCGAGGAGTAGGCCCCTCCGCGCATCGGCGCCGGCAAACTCGAGCTCTTGATCTCTCTCCTGGCCACAGCATCCTCCTTCTCCACGATTACCAGGGACACGGTAGCACCTCTGCCAACTCCCGGCGCGCGGTTGCTAAGATGCGAGGGGATCATAGACTTTCGAGGTGCGAGGAGGAGCTTTCTATGCAGCGTACGTTTGAGGTGCGGGCCGTCCGCGAACAGTTCCCGGCGTTGAGGAGGAAGCGCACCGGGCCCCGGGTCGTCTACCTCGACGGGCCGGGCGGCTCCCAGATGGTTGTGCCGGAGATCAGCGTGAGGGCGCAGGCACGTACCCTGACGGAGGAGAAGCTCGACGAGCAGGCGGTGTAACTTCTGGTATACTAGATCGGCAAGTCAAGGTGGGTTACAGCAGATGGAGCGCCACCCGGTAGAGAAGGGTGGCTCTTTTGTTTGATGGAGCCCAGGAACAGGAAAGGCGGGCGCAAACGTATGGCCCCAGAAGGAACGGTCAAGTGGTTCAGCGACGAGAAGGGCTACGGCTTTATTCGCCCGGATGATGGGAGCGAAGACGTCTTCGTGCATCACACGGGCATAACCGGAGAAGGGTTCAAGTCCCTCGAAGAGGGGGACAAGGTGACCTACGAGGTAACCCAGGGCAGAAAGGGTTTGCAGGCGGAGAACGTAACCCGCGCCTGATGATCCGGTAAGCACCTAGAGAGTAGTTCGCAAGAGCCGGGGCTCATAGCCCCGGCCTTTTCGTGCCGCCTGAACACTTTCGCTTAACTCAAGAGCAAGTATAGAAGGGCCTTCTGGGCGTGCAGCCGGTTCTCCGCCTGGTCCAAGACGCGGCTCTGCAAACCGTCTATGACCTCCGTCGTAACCTCCTCGCCGCGGTGAGCGGGGAGACAATGGAGGAAGATGGCATCTCTGTCGGCGAGGCCCATCAGATCCTCGTCCACCCGGTAGGGGGCGAACCTCTTCTTGCGTTCCTCGGCCTCATCCTCCTGGCCCATGCTGGCCCACACATCGGTGTAGACGGCCCGCGCGCCGGAGGCCGCCTCGCGTGGATCCCCGGTCAGGGTCGGGACGGCACCCAAAGCGCCGGCGACCTTTATCACCGCCGGATCGGGAGCGTGGCCCTCAGGGTGGGCGATGGTGAGCCTCGCGCCGGTGAGGGCGCAACCGATGGCGAGCGAGTGGGCGACGTTGTTGCCGTCGCCGATGTAGGAGATCTTGAGCCCTTCTAACCGTCCGAACTCTTCGCGCACCGTGAGGAGGTCGGCTAAAGCCTGGCAGGGATGGTGCGTGTTCGTGAGGCCGTTTATGACGGGCACCTCGGCGGCGTCGGCGAGCTCCTCGATCTCCTCGTGGTCGAAGGTGCGGACCATGATGGCGTCTATGTAGCGGGCGAGGACACGGCCGGTGTCCGACGGGGTCTCGCGCTTGCCCATCTGTATCTCCTGCGGCAGCAGGTGTAGGGCGTGACCGCCGAGCTGGTACATCCCGACCTCGAAGGAGACGCGGGTGCGGTTGGAGGGCTTCTGAAAGACCATCGCGAGCGTCCTGCCGCGCAAGGGTCGGTAGGGGATACGCGACTTTTGCAGGGCCTTTATCTTCGACGCTTCGTCGAGGATGAGTTTGGCTTCATCCTGGGTGAACTCGGCCAGGGTAAGGCAGTCGCGCCCTGCGAGAGGGGAGGAGGGAGGCGGGGTATCGTCGAGCTGCGGGATCACGCGCTCAGGGCCATCTCGGGCTCGGTTTGGGCACACGTCACCGCGAGAGCCGCGCCTCGAAAAAAGTCGAGCGCGTAGCGGATCTCGGCCCGGCTCACCGTGAGGGGCGGGGCGATGCGGATGGTGGTACCGCCGATGAGATTCACGAGCAACCCGTTCTCGAGGCAATACTCGAACACTTTAGGTGCCAGCTCGGAGCCTAGCTCCAGCCCGATCAGGAGTCCTTCACCGCGCACCTGTGCGCCGGGGATTCGCTCCGCCAGCTTCGCGAGGGCGTTCTTGAGGATGGCCCCCTTGAACCGCACCTCCTCGAGAAAGTCCGAATCGTTCACCACCCCGAGCACCGCCTTGACCGCGGCCATCCCGAGCGGGTTGCCCCCGAAGGTCGAGCCGTGGTTGCCTGGCCCCAAAACCGCGTACGCTTCCTTCGCCAGCATCGCGCCCACGGGTACTCCGCCGCCGAGCCCCTTCGCACTCGTGAGCAGGTCCGGAACCACGCCAACGCCCTGGTAGCGGTACAGATGTCCGGTGCGCCCCGCCCCGGTCTGTACCTCGTCGAAGATGAGGAGGGCGCCCACCTCGTCACACAGCTCGCGTAGACCCTTCAAGAAGCCGTCCGGCGCCACGTTCACGCCGCCCTCGCCCTGGATAGGCTCGACCATGATCGCGGCGGTCTGGGGTCCGACGAGCTTCTTCGCCCTCTCGAGGTCACCGAACGGAGCGTAGACAAAGCCGCCGAGCATGGGGCCGAAGCCCTCTTTCAGGGCGGGCTGGGCGGTCGCACTCAAGCCGCCGTAGGTGCGGCCGTGAAAGGATCTGGAGAAAGTGAGTATCTCATGCTTCCCAGTATTTGAGTTCTCGGAGGCGTACTTGCGGGCAAGCTTTATCGCCGCCTCGACGCTCTCGGTACCCGAGTTGCAGAAGAACACCCTGTTAAAGTCGGTGGCCTCGGTGAGGAGTTCGGCGACCTCTGCTTGAATGGGGATCTCGTACAGGTTGGAGCAGTGGATCAGTGTTTCCGCCTGCTCCTGTATCGCGTTTACGAGCGCCGGGTGGCCGTGGCCCAGGGAGTTCGTCGCGATGCCGGCTATAAAGTCCAGGTAGCGATTGCCCTCGTCGTCGAAGAGCCAGCTCCCCCGCCCGCTCGTCGGGGCTATACCTAGACGCTTGTAGGTCTCCATCACGGCTTTCATGCAGGTACTCCCTCCGATATCGAAGTTCCAACCTTCTCGCCAGCGATCGCCCCGGCGAGCGTACCTTTCCTGTTCCCGTTTATGATCCTGGCCCCGACCCCGCCGCGAGCGGCCGTAGAGGACGCCCGCAACTTGGGCACCATCCCGCCGGCGGCAAGCCCCGACGCTACGTAGCCTTCGCACTCCTCGGGAGCGAGCGACTCGATGGGGGAGCCGTCCTTGAGCAACCCGTCCACATCGGTGAGCAGGAACAGGTGCTCCGCCCCGAGCTCCACCGCGAGTGCGGCTGCGGCCGCATCGGCGTTGACGTTGTACGCCCCCTCCGGCCCTAGGCCCAGCGGCGCCACGACGGGCACGAACCCGCCCGCCCAGATGGCGTGAACGAGGCCCGGCTTCACCCGCTCGACCTCCCCTACGCGTCCCAGCCCGCCGACGGGCTCGACGAAGAGCGTCGGGCCGTCGGTCCCGGAGATCCCTGCCGCCGGTACCCCTAGAGCGTTCAGCTCGCGCACGAGGGCCTTGTTCACGCTCCCGGCGAAGACCATCTCGGCGACCTCCAGCGTCTCCGCATCCGTGACGCGAAGACCCTCGCGGAACCTGGTGGGGATCCCTAGAGCATCGAGCATCCGGGTGAGCTGGGGGCCGCCGCCATGCACCAGAGCGACTCTCCTGCCGGACCCGACGATCCCCGGCAAATCCTCCAGAGCGCCACCTGCTAGAGTGCCGCCCCCGACCTTGATGACCACCGGCTTCATGTCCGGTAGCTCCCGTTAATCCTGACGTACTCGTACGTGAGGTCGCAGCCCCAGGCCGTGGCAGAGGCGACGCCCTCGTTTAGGCGGGCCGTGATCTTGACCTCACCCGAAGAGAGCGCCGCGTTGGCCTCGGCCACCTCGTGCGGCACAGGCTCCCCGTCGGCGAAGACCTGGACCGGCCCGAACCACAGATCTACAGCGTTTGGCTCGAAGGTCACCCCCGAGTAGCCCATCGCGGTGAGCACCCTACCCCAGTTGGCGTCCTCCCCGAAGACCGCCGCCTTGACCAGGTTGCTCCCGACGATGCTCTTGGCGAGCGCCGCCGCCGACGCCTCGTCCTCCGCCCCCTCGACGTCCACCTCGACGAGCCGCGTTGCGCCCTCGCCGTCGCGGGCGATCTCCTTCGCCAGAGAGCGCGCGACCTCCTCGACCGCGTCCGCGAACACAGACCAGTCCGGCGAGTCGAGCGTGAGCGTGCCGCCCCCGGCCGCCCCGTTTGCCAAGAGGATCGCCAGATCGCTCGGCGAGGTATCGCCGTCCACCGTGACACGGTTGAAGGTGCGCTCCGTCACCTTGCTCAAAGTCTCTTGTAGACACCCCTTCTCCACCGCGGCGTCGGTGGTCAGGAAGGCGAGCATGGTCCCCATGTTCGGGTGGATCATGCCGCTCCCCTTGGCCGTCCCGCCGACAGTCACAGTCGTGCCCCCGATCTCCACCCGTACCGCAGCCTCTTTGGTGCGGGTGTCGGTGGTCAGAATTGCCTCCGCGAATCCGGCGCCATCCCGCCCCAGCTCCGCGGCAACCGCCTCTATCCCCGCCGAGATCTTGCCCATCGGCAGATGCTCCCCGATAACGCCCGTAGACGCTACGGCCACCTCCCCGGCCTCTATGCCCAGAGCACTTGCCGCGAAAGCCTGCATCGCGTAGGCGTCCTCGAAACCCTTCCGCCCGGTGGCCGCGTTGGCGTAGCCGCTGTTGACGACGACGGCCCGCACGCCTCCGGATCCAACCGCCCCCCGCGTGATTTCGAGCGGAGCCCCTTGCACCACGTTCCGGGTGAATACCGCCGCCGCCGTGCACCCGGGCTCGGAGAAGAGGAGCCCGAGATCCCGCCTCCCAGAGTTCCGCACCCCACACGTAACCCCGCCCGCCACGAAACCCCCCGGAGCCGTCACTCCCCCGGTGAGAGTTTTTATTCCGATCGTTGAATCTTTATTCATCGCCGTGCAATATTGTCGCATTCGTATATCCGGGGTTCAAGTAGTTTATTCAAATACTTGAATAATTATCCGATGATCCTAAAATGGGTAGCGTGGGACTCAAGGTAGGCATCTACGGCGGCGGCGGGTACGCGGGGGCGGAGCTGGTGAGGTTGGTCGCGGGGCACCCGGAGGTGGGGGCGATGGGCGTCTCCTCGCGCGGGTACGCGGGACGGGGCATAAGCGAGGTCTATCCGCAGCTGGCGGTGGAGGGAGAGTACGTCGAGCCGGAGGAGATGGATGTTTCTTCGCTGGACGCGGCGTTCGTGGCGTACGGGCATGGGGAGAGTGCTAGGGCGGTAAAGGAGCTTCTGGGCGGTGGGACCGGGCTCGTCATAGATCTCTCGGCCGACTTCCGGCTCCCGGATGTGAGCACCTATGAGGAGTGGTACGGGGAGCACCCCGCGCCGGGGCTGTTCGAGGAGGCGCACTACGGGTTACCGGAGGTCTTCGGCGTGCCCGAGGGGAGGCTGGTCGCGAACCCCGGGTGTTATCCGACGGCGGCGATACTCGCGCTCGCTCCGGTGGTGCGGCGCGTTGGGGGCGGAGTGCGCTCCGTGACGATAAACGCGCTCTCGGGGGTGAGCGGGGCGGGGGCCAAGCCGGGCGTCAAGACCCACTTCGTGACGATCAACGAGAGCGTCTCTCCGTACGGGATCGTGAGCGGCTCTCCGCGCCACCGGCACACGCCGGAGATAGAGATCATGCTCCGGAGGGTGGGGGAGGCGCCAGAGGTTACCTTCGTACCGCACCTCCTTCCGATAAGCCGGGGCGAGCTCGAGACGATTATCGTGGAGCTTGAGGAGCTGCCCGACGCCGGGGACGTTCTCGGCTGGTACGAGGAGGACTACGGGGGCTGGCGCTTTGTCGAGGCGCGAGCGGAGCCGCCGCACATCGCGCACGTGACGAACACCAACCGCGCGCGGCTCTCGGCGGCGGTAGACAAGAGGGCCGGCAAGCTCGTGCTGTTCTCTGCGGTGGACAACCTGCTCAAGGGCGCTGCGGGGACTGCGGTGCAGAACATGAACCTGGCGCTAGGGTACCCCGAGGACCTCGGGCTCGAGCATCTGAAGTAGGGGGCGAAGGGCTTTGGGAGCGACACGCGCACCGGTGGACAAGGCGACGAGGCAGGACCTTATCCTTCGGGTCATCTCCGAGCGCGAGCTCGGCACGCAGCAGGGCGTGGTCGAGGCCCTCTCCGAGGAGGGTGTGGAGGCTGCACAGGCGACCGTGAGCCGGGACCTAGCCGAGCTCGGCGTGTTGAAGGTCGGCAACCGCTACCTGGCGCTGCCGCACGAGCCGGGCTCCGCCGGCATCGAAGTCCTGCCGAGCTTCGTCCTCGGCATCGCCCCGGCCCAGAACCTGGTGGTCATCCACACCCGGGATGGGACCGCCGGGGCTGTCTCCAGCGTGCTCGACCGGGTGAAGGGCTTGAAGATCATGGGCACCATAGCCGGCCAGGACACGGTGCTGGCCATCTCCCCGGACAACGCCGCCGCCGAGGAGGTCGCCAACCTCATCGCCGACGTCTGCCGCGCCCGGACCCGTCCTGCCGGCACCGTCGAGTAAGCTCTCTTGGAGGGAAGCGTGTTGGAAGGGAAGAAAGTTGTGCTCGCCTACTCGGGTGGGCTCGATACCTCGGTGTGCCTCAAGTGGCTCGAGCAGCGGGGTGCGACGCCCTACGCGCTGTACCTCGACCTCGGGCAGGGCGAGCCCGCCGGGGGCGTTAGAGAAAAGGCCCTCGATATAGGCGCCGCCGCCGCCTTCGTCCGGGACGCGAGGGCCGAGTTCGCCCAAGCGTACGTCGCGCCAGCGATAAGAGCAAACGCCCTCTACGGCGGGAAGTATCCGCTCTTCACCGCGCTCGGACGCCCACTAATAGCGAGAAAACTCGTCGAGACGGCGCGCGAGGTGGGGGCGACCCACATCGCCCACGGCTCGACCGGCAAAGGCAATGACCAGGTCCGCTTCGACGTAACGGCGGCCTCTATTGCCCCGGACCTCACCGTCGTCGCCCCGGTGCGCGACTGGAACATGAACCGCCCGGAGGAGATCGCGTACGCCAGAGAGCACGGTGTCCCTGTCCCCGTCACTACTGCGTCGCCCTACAGCGTGGACGCCAACCTCTGGGGCCGCTCCATAGAGGCCGGACCCCTCGAAGACCCCGACCACGAGCCTGCCGAGGACGTCTTCGAGCTCACCGTTGCTCCCGAGGAGGCCCCAGACGAGCCACAATACGTCGAGATCGGCTTCGAGGAGGGTTTGCCGACGAGCCTCGAGGGCGAGGAGCTGGCGCTGGTGGAGCTCATCGCCAGGCTCAACGAGCTCGCCGGTGCGCACGGCGTGGGCCGGGTGGATATGATCGAGGACCGCCTGGTGGGGATAAAGAGCCGCGAGATCTACGAAGCCCCCGCTGCCCTCACCATCATCCAGGCCCACAGAGAGCTCGAAACCCTCACCCTTACCAAGGACGTGCTCCGCTTTAAGTCCTTCGCCGAGCAACGCTACGCCGAGCTCACCTACGACGGCCTCTGGTTCACGCCCCTCAAATCCGCCCTCGACGCCTTTGTGGACGAGACCCAGAAGACCGTAACCGGCACCGTCCGCCTCAAACTCTACAAGGGATCCAGCACCGTAGCAGGGCGCACCGCCCCCAAAGCCCTCTACAGCAAGGACCTCGCCACCTACGATCCCAACAGCACCTTCAATGAAACCTCCGCCGCCGGCTTTATCGCCCTCTGGGGCCTCCCAACCCGCCAGTGGGCAGGCGTGAACGGGGGGTGTCAGATAGGACCATCTACAGGATTAACCTGATTCTGAGGGTTAATACCTGAAACCTGAAAAGCCTACCTTTGCACGTTTTTCTTTGCGATTGCCAGAGGACCTTTTACAGGCTGTAACTCGACTACAAGCCAAATCTCGTTAGCAGAGCTATATTAAAGCTCACATTCAAGTTTATACAAGAGGCTTGTGCGCGCTCGGAGCCAGTGTACCCTTTGATAGATCAATATTTTTTGATGTGTAGTCCTTGTGGGAGCTGGTGGGCTTCCGGTCGAGAGAGGAGGCGATTTTGATGGGTGAGGAGTTGAGGGAGAAGATCAGGGAGCGGTATGCCGAGGCGGCGCGCAGGGTCTAAGAGAAGGGCGGCGATGGCGGCTGTTGCGGCTCCTCATGCTGCGGTTCGGAGGCCCGGAGGGTGAGGCCTTCGGCTGGGAGCTATTCGGCTGAGGAGCTAGGTCTGACGGCTACTTTCAGCTGCTCTATTGCTTTGAAAACAGCGGGTTCAAGGTGGTCGAACTCCTCAACGAGCGCGGCTGGCACGGCGTCCCGGAAGCGAGCGTACAGGTAGATCTCCCCCAGCCGCGCCATCGCTGGCTCGCCCAACCTCTCTGTGACCCTCCTGGCGTACTCCTCCGGGGTCTCCTGCTGCTCTCGGACGATGCCTGCACCTTCCAGGGCGGTAGTGATGACCCGGTACCGGCTGTAGAGCCGGGCGTCCGAGACCTTGACCGAACGTTGCATCGAGGGTTTGCGGCGACGGCGGGCGAGATGCCTGCGGGTGTAGACGAAGACCAGGTACGCCATGCCGACCAACATCCCGACGATGATTATGCTTACCGGATCGAGGCTCGCCACACCCCGCATCAGCTTTCCTGCGGCCCCGAATGCTGGACCGAGGGCTCCGCCGGCCTTCTTCGCCAGAAAGCCGAAGGCCTTTCCGCCCTGCAGGTTGCTCGCCGCTTTGTATTGCCAGGGCGTCGAGTCGAAGCTGGGGGTGGGGTCGAATGTCGACCAGCCGTAGCCGGGGAAGTAGATCTCGACCCAGGCGTGGGCGTAGGAGGCGCGGACCTCGTAGAGGCCGGTGAACGGGTTGTACTCGCCGGGAACGTAACCGGTCGCTACGCGGGCCGGTATCCCGAGCGAACGGGCCATCACCGCGAGCGAGGAGCTGAAGTGCTCGCAGTAGCCGCGCCTCTGTACAAAGAGAAAGTACTCGACCGCATCCATCTCCTCGCGCTGCGGCGGGATGGAGAGGTCGTAGGGGTAGGACTCCTTGAGATGTTCGTTCATAGCCATCACGGCGTCGTAGGGGTTGGTCGTGCCCTCGGACAGGTCGCGGGCGAGCTCGCGGGTGCGTTCCAGATCGGTGGCTGGAAGGGCAGTGTACCCCTCAGCTATCTCCTCGGGGTAGTCGGTGCCCGCGGAGCGCAGCTCTTCCGGGGTAACGTTCGGGACCTGGGAGATCACCGAGTAGGTCGAGCCCGCCGGAATCTCGTACGGCGCTCTCAGGGAGTTGTATGGGTCTACCTTGATGGTGCTGGTCGGGAAAAAGACCGTCTCGGGACGGTAGGCGCCGAAGATGACGTTGGAGGAGTCCTTCTCGACGTGAAAGACTTGGGCGACGGTCCGCGTCTGGCCCTCTATCGGTTCCGTGTTGCGGGCGGCGTACATGTCGAAGCGGGGACTGGGCGAGGAAAGGGTCTCGGCGGCGTCGCCGGTCGAGATCTCCCACCCCTTCCCGTTGTACTCGTCGTATACTACCCCGCGGTACGGCACGGCCTCCTCGCTCCGGACCTTCATCACTATGTCGTCGGAGAGCCGCCCGCGGCTGCGGAGGTCCATGTACGGCCTGAAGCCGTGGTAGGAGTCGGGGGAGATGGCCTGCGGGGGACCGGTGAAGGGATCGCCGCCGGGAGGCGGCTCGTAATACGGGTTCTGGACCCCGCCAGAGAAGTTTCCCGCCAGGTCCTGGAACGCCGAGGTCGGCATCATCATCAGGTTCATCCCCTGCCGCTGGGGCAGGAGCGAGAAGCACAGCAGCCCGACGACCACGACCGCGAAGAAACCGGGCACTACGACGCCGCGCACGAGGCCACGACTCCCCGTCGCTGCCAGGCCAGCCCGCTCCCGCGCCTCGGAGAGGTTCATCTGGACGAGGGCTCCAAGGGCGCACAGGAGAAAGGCGAGCACGAACACCCCGTATAGCAGGCTCGTCGAGAGGACGGCGCCGACGGAGACCAGGATCAGACCGCTCACCAGCGAGTACGTGAGGTCCTTGCGGGCCGGCAGATCGAAGGCGTGTATGACCTGCACCCACAGAAAGAGCCGGGCGAGCGGCACCCGCGTGTCGTAGAGCGAAGACAGAACTTCCCGGAAGAACATCGCCAGCACCGCCAGAGCGCCGAACGCCAGCATCACCTTTATGAGGATGTTCTTCTCCCGTCTCCGGTAATAACTGACCACGAACGCGACGACCGTCAGAACCGGCACGAGGACGCCGGTACTGGCGCCGAAGTACCCGCTCGTGAGGACGGCGACCTCCCCTACGAGTACCGCAGCGAGCACCCACGCGCGCAGCTCCACCGAGTCCTCCGCCCGTTTGCTACGGGTAGGCAGCTTGAGCTCCGGAAGCCGGAACCTCATCGGATCCTCCACGGCTCCCTGACCTCGGCCCCGAGCCTCGCCACCAGGCGGCCGTTGGCCTCCGTCTTGTCTATGAACTCCACCTCTTCTTCGGGCGACATCCAGGTTCCGGAGGACCCGGCGAACGCGTGGCACGAGACTAGGACGACCGCACGGGCCTCGGAGGCGCCGGGCTGCGTAGGGGGATGCGGTTTTCCGGCGGTGTCGCGCCCTTTGGTTGACGGCCGAACCTCCACGCTCGCCCCTGCCGGGTCGGGTGGCCGAGAAGCCCGCAGACCGGCGCACCAGGTAAGGACGTTGTCCGGGGTCGACTCCTGGGGGAAGGATGGGTTCTCCGGCCCGGCGTGCGCCCCGACATCCCGCCCCTCGCGAAGCCCGTACAGGAGCAGCGAGGCGCCTGTCGAGACGACCATCTCCCTCACCTCCTGCGGAGCGCGGGCATCGAGGTCGAGCGCGACCACGAGGGGGGGATGCGTCTCCTGGGCCAGCTCCACGACGGCGAGCCTCCCCGCGAGGAGGTCGCGGGCGCTCCGCTTCCAGGCGACAAGGCGGGCGGGGTCCCCGGGACGGTACTCCCTGAGGCCCCAGAACTCGCCCCCGTGGCCCCGGTGGAGCGTAGAAGACGCGCTCCTGTCCCCCCGTTCGGCATCCACCACGGCCGAAGGCGGAAGCCCCGCCACATCGAAGGTTCTCGGGTAGACCACGATGTCGGAGGCCGCCCACCCCCGGCGGCGTCCGTAGAAGAGCCCGAACGGCGCCCGCGACTCCACGACGATGCCTCCGCCCTTGTAGATGCCCCGGCGCGGATTCTCCACCGTGTACCGCAGGACCTCGGGTTCGTCGCGCCGGACTCGCACAGCCACCGCCCGTCCCGTAGCCCCGGCGAAGCGGTCCTCCACCTCCAGCAGGTGCCGGGCGAGGCGGCCCGTGTTCTTTACCTCCAGCGTGCACTCGAACGGTTCACCCGCCGTCGCCAGGACCGGGGCGCGCCTGAAGACCTCGACGCCGCGCACGTTCCACCACGGCAAGGGCGCCGCGACGGCGACCACGCCCCCGATCCCGGCCGCTACCACGTACAGCCAGCCGGCGCCGCTATTCGTGGCGATCAAGTACAGGACGATACCGAGGCAGACCGCAAACGCAGCCTTTGCGATCCTTCTCAAGCCGAAAAGCCTCATAAGCCTCTAGGCGGGCGACGGCACCGACTCGAGGACCTCCCGGATTACTGCCTCCGCCGTCGCCCCCGACACCCCGCCGCGCACCGAGAGCCTGTGCGGCAGAGCCTCAGGCGCCAGCTCCTTGACGTCCTCCGGTCCTGCGAAGTCCCGCCCGCGCGTCGCCGCTCGCGCCTGGGCCGCCCTGATGAGGATGATGGACCCGCGCGGCGAGACCCCTAAAGAGACCGCCGGGTGGTTGCGGGTAGCCTCGGCGACGGCGACGGCGTAGGCCAGAACCTCATCGTGTACCTGAACCTTCCTCACCAGCTCCCGAGCTTCGCAAACCTCCCGGATCTCCACGACGGGCTCCACCTCTTCGAGGGGCCTTCGCTCGACCTGCGCTCGCACTATCCCGAGCTCCGCCCGCCGCTCCGGGTAGCCCATGCTGGTGGCAACCATAAAGCGGTCGAGCTGGCCCTCCGGCAGAGGGTAGGTCCCGTGGAATTGGTGCGGGTTCTGGGTCGCCACGACAAAGAACGGCTCCGGCAGGGGTCGGGTCTCGCCCTCGACCGTCACCTGACCCTCGGCCATGGCCTCCAGGAGCGCGCTCTGCGTCCGGGGGGTGGCGCGGTTGATCTCATCCGCGAGCAAGACCGGTGCGAAGACCGGCCCCGGCATCCACCTGAAGCGGACTTCCCGCGGATCGTAGATGCTCGTGCCGGTGATGTCCGATGGCAGCAGGTCGGGGGTGAACTGGATGCGCGAGAAGTTCGCCGCGATCGAGGAGGAGATGGCCTTGGCGAGCGTCGTCTTGCCCACCCCCGGTATATCCGTCAAAAGGACGTGGCCGCCGGCCAGAAGCGAGATCAGACACAAGTCCACCACCCGGTCTTTGCCAACGACCGCCCGGCGAACGGAGCCGCGCAGCCGCTCGTAGACCTCGCGAACCAACGCCGGACTCCCAACCGGCCGACGGTGCTGTACGACGTCCCTGCGTAAACTCGCCAAATTTGCTCCCCTTCCGTTTGTATGGAGCTCCCTGCTCGCTCGCCGGCAACCCCCAATCATGCCTCGCAGCGTGCGAACTGCCATCTGCCAACTGGCCCATTATTCTCCCACACACGCCTCTTGCTAACTCCCTGCTATCATCGACAGGGTGCACGAGAATCAAGGGAGCGAAGACCGAACCTCCACAGATCTGGGGATGATGCGCCGCGCCCTGCTCGCCGCAGAGAGCGCCGCCCGCAACGGCGAGGTCCCCGTGGGTGCCGTGGTCGCCAGGGGGGCGGAGATACTGGCCGTCGCCGCCAACGAGCGCGAGACCACGAAAGACCCCACCGCCCACGCCGAGCTCCTCGCCATCCGCCAGGCAGCCGCCACCTTGGGCCGCTGGCGCCTCACCGACTGCACCCTCTACTCCACCCTGGAGCCTTGCCCGATGTGCGCCGGCGCCGCCCACGCCGCCCGTATAGGTCGCCTCGTCTACGCCACCCCCGACCCGAAGGCCGGTTACGCAGGAACCCTCCACAACGTCCCCGCAGACGGCCGCCTCAACCACACCGTCACCGTCGAAAAGGACCTCCTCAAAGAGGAAGCCGCCGAATTGCTGCACGCTT
>JALYGY010000040.1 GCA_030776865.1 Actinomycetota bacterium
ACACCCTCGGCCTGTGCCTTCGCGGCCAGGGCTCGCATCGACGCCTTGTTGTTGGCGTACCCTCCGCGGTGCTCGTGCAGGACGCTGGTGATGTTCTCGGCCTGCCAGTCGTGGAAGATGTCCTGCATATACTCCCGGCACTCCCTCTCCCCCTCTACGAGCGTCGAGGGGTAGCCGATCGCCTGCTGCTCCTTGTAGATCTGCACGACGTCGGCGTGCATCACCTCGGGTGAGATCTGCATGTAGCCCACGGGGTGGTAGGCGAACGCCCCCGGATCGGATTCCCATATAGAGACGGAATGCGCCATCAGCTCGCGCATCGCGGGCTGGAAGTAGTTGTTGCGGATCACGCCGCAAGCGATACCGGAGGCCCCGGCGGCGACGCCGGTCTTGTCGAGCACGACGATGTCTTCGCCCGATCCGCGTCCTCGAGCCTTCAATTCCTGTGCCAGGTGCCAGGCCGTGCTCAGGCCGTGCACACCGGCGCCGATGATGACGTAAGCGACCTGCTTGGGTAGCTGCATCTCTCGCTCCTTACCTCCGGGCGGCCGCGTGATCGGCGGCCTGCAACGTGATTATAGGCCACATATCAGCCGTCGCCTTCCACGGTTCCTCGCACGGCCCCGGCAGCCCTCGTGACGAACTCGCCCACGCGTCCGAACCGATCATCGACGATCTCCCCCGCCGCCGTATTGATCTCTACGAGCACCGCCGCGGCACGCGCCCCCGCCTCGGCCAAGAGGGCGGCCGCGACCGCGTCACCCCTCAGGTTCGGGTTGCCCTCCCGCGCCAGGCGCGCCGCGGTTTCGGCAACCATTGCGCCGGTCTCGGCGATGACCAGCGGCACGTCGGCGGCCCCAGAGAGCGCCCTCTGGATGCGCTCCCTGCGGGCGTTCGGGTCGCCGTCGTCTGGGGTACGGTAGGCGGTCAGGACGCGACCGTATGCGATTGCATCCTCCTGCGCGAGCGGGGCGACGCTCTGCCGCAGGCGCTCGGCCCATTCGGCCAACTCGGCGGCGTCGGAGAGGTGGTCAACGGACAGGCGGGCAGCCATGCTGCATAATCCGGCGGCGAGGGCCACGGCCACGGCGGCCACGGCGCCGCCGCCGGGGGCGGGTTCGCCTGACGCCACCGACCCAAGGAAGTCGGCCAGTGGCTGCTCCAGGTAGTTAACGATATCCTCGCAATCTCGCCGTACTGACCGATGTCGTCCCTGGTTCGTGTGCTCGCGCTCCCTTGTGGCGACATTCACCGTGCCACCGTCTGCGGCGAAGAAGTCTCGGAGCTCTCGTGTGACCACTTCGGGCGCATCCTCCATCACGAAGTGGCCGGCCTCCGGGATCAGCTTAAGGTCGGAGTTGGGCAGCAATTCGCGGAGACGCCTGGCGAAGGCGGGGTCCAGCCAGGCGTCCCGTTCGCCCCAGATGATCCGCACGGGGGCCTGCACCGAGCCGAGGCGGGGCTCGAACTCGGCGGTGTACCCCTCGTCGAACTGGGCGACCTTCTGAAGGTAAGCTTCTTGCCCATCCTCGCCCCGCCACCGGGCGAAGTACTGCTCGAACGTCGCTTCGTCCATCGGCTGGTGGACGGCGGTGCCGATGTGGGCGGCCGCGACCCGTTCGTAGATGTGGGTCGGCATCGTGCGGTAAACGTCCAGGTGTGCCTGCATATGCCTGGTCGTCGGCGTTATCCAGGGGCGGAGGACGACCGCGTCGATGAGGGCGATGCGGCTGAACGACACCTCGTCCAGAAGATGACTGCGAAGCACGATGGCACCGCCTATGTCGTGCCCCGCGATCGCTGGCGCTTCCAGCTCCCACAATCCGATGAGCTCGGTGAGTACGCGCGTCTGGGCCGCGATGGAGACGTCTTGCCCTTTCGGCTCGGAGTCTCCATACCCGAGAAGATCGAACACGTAGACGGTGAACCGATCGGAGAGCCCGGGAACCCCATGACGCCACAGATACGACCAGCTCGGGGTGCCGTGTACCAGAACCACCGGAGGTCCCTGCCCGAACGTGT
>JALYGY010000041.1 GCA_030776865.1 Actinomycetota bacterium
GCGGCGGTCGTGGTGATGGAGCGCGAGGAGGCCGAGAGACGCGGCCTCACGCCGCTCGCCCGCTTTGTCGGGTTCGCCGTTGGGGGTGTGAGGCCGGAGGTTATGGGGATAGGTCCCACGGTCGCCATCCCGAAGGTCTTGGATCTCACCGGCCTCTCGCTCGACGAGGTAGACCTCATCGAGTTCAACGAGGCGTTCGCGGCGCAGGCCCTGGCCGTGATCCGGGAGGTCGGGATGGACCTGGAGAAGACCAACGTCAACGGCGGCGCGATAGCGCTGGGTCACCCGATGGGGGCGACGGGAACGAAGCTCACGATCCAGCTCATCCACGAGATGAAGCGCCGCGGCTCGAAGTACGGCATGGTCACCATGTGCATAGGGGGCGGGATGGGGGCGGCCGGCATCATCGAGAACCTCCAGAACTGAAGCCCTCAACCCACCAGGACGAAGATCCCGACGGTGAGCAGGACGACCCCGACGACGAGCGCGGCGATACCTCCCACCCCCAGCCACAGGACGGTCTTGCCAAGGCTCTGTCCCAGCGCCTCCTCGGAGCGGTGGCTGATGACGAACCGCTGCCCTTCGTCCACTGACGGGGCTCCGATCCCACCGTCCTCCTGCACCGTCCCGAGTACGTAGACCGGCGCGTCCACCGCCAGGATGCTCTCGGTGTAGCGGTAGCCGATGGTGCGCTCACCCCCGCCGAGGTTGATGGTCGCACCCCCCAGAGAGATCGAGGGCCCCTCGCTCCCGGTGTTGCGCTCGAAGCGGTTCACCACCTGCTTCGCGTCCACCTCGGCCCCCTCCGCGTTGACCGGCACACCGCCGGTGGGGTCTTCGACCGTAAACGGCGCGAACTGCTCGTTTTGGGCCACAACCTCCGAGCGCCGGTCCGAGCCGGCGTCATGGTCATCGTCGTCGTGGTCTCTCTCCAGGTACTCGCGCACCACCTGAGAGGAGTAGTAGGCGCACCTCTCGTTGGCCATCTCGCTTACCAGCGGCTCCTCGCACCGCAGCGTACCCTTGACCTCGACCAGCGTCCCCGGCGCGAGACCCGAGAGGTCGGCTGCATTGGAGGTCTCGGTCTGGCCCATCAGGGCCGCCTTCTGCTTGGTTTTGCCCCGGAAGTAGAGCAGCGCGCCGCCCGCCACCAGGAAGATAACGGCGAAGAGCAGCAGGATCAGGAACGTCGTCATCTCAAGCCCTCCTTACATCTCGCTAGCCGCAAGACGGTCTACGCCCCCACCGTACGTTTTTGCCGGTTCTCGATCACAAGAGCAGCGAGGTCAAGAAGATCAGGTAGAGCGTCGCGGCGAGCGCAATGAGGAGTCCGAACCCCCAGTTTCTCCTCGGTCCGATCTCCAGCGGGTGCAGACCCGTCAGGCGCGAGAGCATCGTCACGGCGCTGGAGAAGGGGGTGAGGAGTAAGACGGCCTGGGAGCCGAGCAGGATCGCGGCCGCCCACAGCGCAGGGGCCGGCCCGCTATCCAGCGGGAACGCCGTGTTTATCAGGAGAACCATCGGTATCACGTGTATCCCGACTAAAAAGCCCAGACCCACCACGACCGCCAGCGCCAGTGCAACGAGGGCCGGGGGCAGGGCGGAGAGCAGATCTCCCAGGGGGGTGAGCGCCCCGAGCGCTTCGAGGGAGAGCACCAGGATGCCGGCGGAACCGAAGAGGGCGAACTCGGCGTGCGAGGCTGTGAGCGAGCCCCGCGTCTCGTGGACGAGCCGCCGCAGCGGGGAAACCCGACGCAGCACGGCGGTAGCCAGGCAGGCGATGAGCACGACGACCACCGCGACCGTCACCGCGATGGCGGCGGTAAGCGGAACCGCGGGGGCGAGCAGGTTTACGCACGCGACCGCGGCGATCAGCGCTACCGGATAGAGGACGACCGCGGCCGCCCCGCGATCCAGCGGCGTACCGGAATCCGGAGGGTCTTCCGGATCACCCTTCTCGCGTTGGGCGAAGAAGAGGGTTCCTCCGAGGCCGAGAAGCGCGAAGGGTAGCGTGAGGGCGAGGAGGTTAGGGTAGGAGGCGCCGGTGAGCACGATCGTCGTCGCGGTGAATACGTTGAGGTTGGTCCAGAGCGGGACGAACGAGAAGCCGCGTCCGGCCCAGGTCAGCGCCTCGACGCGTCCGCGGGGGGCGGCGCGCCCCAGGATGACGTCTATGAGCACGAAGGCTCCCACGTCCAGCACCGCCCCGAGTACGTGCCCCAGTACCCCCGAGGTCGCCCTTACGCCCACTCCTCTCCGGGTCAGGGTTGCTATGAGCGCCCGGATCTGGGCCTCGTACCGCGCCGCCCGGATCGGGTAGCCCGCGACGCTCAACACCAGCAGCACCGCGACCACGTTGAAATACGCCGGCAGCCCCCCGAAGAACGCGCCCGCCTCAAAGCGCCCCGTGGCGAACGTCGCTCCGAGCATTGCGAACGAGACGAGCGCGAGGCCCTTGTGAAACGCGCTGGCCCAGGGTAGCGACAGCGCATAGAGCATGGCGCCCGTCCCCAGAAAGGCCGCCGCCCCGAAAAATGCGGGCGCGAAGTTCGACCACGCGTACGCCACGAGGAAAGCCCCCCCGAGGATGGGGCGCAGCCCGTCTAGGCGCGCCCTGACCCTCTCCGAGAAATCCGACCCGTCGGCGTGCTCTCTCACCCCCTAAGTTTGACAAAAACGCACCGGCCCCACCAACCGCTCCCGACGCCCCGTCCGGCGCATCGAGCTCTCGGACCTCCGGCTCTTGCTACTTGGGAACGAGGGGCGCCTCCGTACGCTCTACTCGTGGTCTTCTGGCCGACCGGAACACCGACAAAGGAGGAACGGGCATGGGCAAGAGGGAGCGTTACGAACCGGGCACCTTCTGCTGGGTGGATCTGGCGACGACCGATCCGGCAGGCGCCAAAGCGTTCTACGGCGAGCTCTTTGGTTGGGAGGCGGAGGACATGCCGGCGGGCGAGGCCGGGACATACACGATGCTGCGCTTGGGCGGTGACGAGGTCTGCGCCCTCTACGAGATGGACGCTGCCCGAAGCGAGCAGGGCATCCCGCCCTACTGGTTCTCCTACGTGAGCGTCGAGAGCGTCGACGCGGCCGCCTCCAGGGCGCGCGAGCTGGGCGGCACGGTCTACGGCGAGGCGTTCGACGTCCTGGACTCCGGCCGGATGGCGGTCATCGGGGACCCGACGGGCGCCGCGGTCGGGGTCTGGCAGCCGCTGGCGCACATCGGCGCCGATAGGGTCAACGATCCCGGTTGCTTTACCTGGAACGAGCTCCAGAGCCGCGACCCCGAGACGGCCGCCGCCTTCTACGCGACGCTCTTCGGCTGGGAGACGGAGCCCCAGAAAGACGAAGGGAAGCTGGCGTACGTCTTGATCAGGAACGCCGGGCACACCAACGGCGGTATCATGCCGATGACGGAGCAGCACGGCGATGCGCCCCCTTACTGGCTCGTTTACTTCACTGTCCCCTCGTGTGACGCCGCCGTCGAGAAGGCGCGAGGGCTGGGGGGCGAGGTGCTCGCCGGGCCGCTAGACCTTGGCGCCGGCAGGATCGCGGTCGTGAGCGATCCTCAAGGCGCGGTGTTCGCCCTCTTCGAGGGCGAGACCGACGACTAGCGCGGTGCGCCCTTTGCCGCAGGTCCGGTTGGGACGACGGAATATAATCGCCTCGACCGGACTACTCGAAGAAGGATGGCGCCTTGCCGAACCGCACCGCGACCCGCCTCCGCATATTGTTGCCCTTGATCCTCGCCGCGTTCTGCGCGGCCTGCGCCGCGGACCGTTCAGCGCGCGACGGCGCCGCGACCTCGGAGAACGGAGCGCCGCCCGCGACGCTGGAGGAGAGGCCCGCAGCCCAGGATCGTAACGGTGCGCCGGCGAACGCCGGTCCGGTCGAGGTGAGCGTGATCGCCACAAACCTCGACGTGCCGTGGGGGTTCGCCTTTCTCCCGAACGGCGACGCCCTCTTCACCGAGCGCGACTCCGGTAGGCTGCTCAGGATGAATGCTTCAGGGGACATCGACGAGATACAGACCCTTCCCACCCGGGGCTACGGCGAGGGCGGGAGCCTCGGCCTTGCCGTCTCGCCGGACTACCAGCGGGACGGGTACGTCTACGCTTACTACACTACCGGCGAGGACAACCGGGTGGTGCGCTTCAGGCTCGGCGAGGAGCCGGAGCCTATCCTCACCGGCATCCCCTTCAATACCTACCACGATGGGGGCAGGATCGCCTTCGGCCCCGACGGGATGCTGTATATCGCCACCGGCGACGCGGGTGATCCTTCGACCTCCCAGGATCGAAGCTCTCTAGGCGGCAAGATCCTGCGCCTTACACCCGACGGGAACGTCCCGGAAGACAACCCTTTCCCGAACTCTCCGGTCTACTCCTACGGCCACCGCAACGTGGAGGGGTTGGCATGGGACGAGGAGGGCCGGCTCTACGCCAGCGAGTTCGGCCAGAACGCTTACGACGAGGTCAACCTCATCGAGGCGGGTGAGAACTACGGCTGGCCCGAGGTCGAGGGCGAGGGCGGCGAGTCTTTGGGGTACGTGGATCCGATCATAACGTGGCGTACCTCCGAGGCTTCACCGAGCGGAGCAGAGATCCTGAAGAACGGGACGATCCCGCATTGGGAGGGGGACCTCTTTGTAGCCGCTCTCCGCGGCGAACGACTCTGGCGTCTCGAACTCGGCCCGGACGGCAACGTGACCGGGCGGGAACAGCTCCTGCGGGGCACGGTAGGACGGATAAGGAACGTGGTGCAGGCCCCCGACGGCTCGCTCTGGATCACCACCAGCAACCTCGACGGTCGCGGCTCCCCGGCACCACAGGACGACCGGATATTACGGCTGGGGCCGGCACAGGAGTAGATCAGCCGGTCGCCGGCTCTATGATCGCCGACATCGACCCCTTGCAGCGTGGGATGAGCGGGTCGGCTCCGAAGGCCCGGATCTGGTCTCGCTTCAACTCGGCCTGCTCCAGATGCGTCGTCGCGACGATGACCCGGCCCGTGGTATCCACCTCCACGGCCATCCGGTAGCCCTTCTCCGGCGGATGCCCGAAAAGTACCTTCAGCATGTGGATCACGTACTCGTAGCTGTGATCGTTGTCGTCCAGCAGGATCACGTTGTAGGGCGGCAGCCCCTCCGTCTTCTGCTCCGTTTTCTCTTTGGGAGGCGTGATGGTGCTCGTCATCGTCTGCCCCTTGGTCCTCTTCAGCGACCCTTCCACTCCGGCTTGCGCTTCTCGAGGAAGGCGCAGATGCCCTCCTGGGCGTCGGCGAAGGAGGCGTTGAAGGACATGACCTCCTTCGTGTAGGCGTACGCCTGCTCGACGGGCATCTCGACCTGGCGGTAGAAGGCCTGCTTGCCTACACCTATGACCAGCGGGCTGGCCTCGGCGATCTTGTCGGCGAGCTTCTGCGTCTCCGCCTCGAGCTCCTCCGCTGGGACGACCCTGTTCACCAGCCCTTCTGCCAGTGCTCTCTCGGCGGAGATAAAGTCGCCGGTCAGGAGCATCTCCATCGCCTTTTTCTGTCCGACCGCGCGGCTCAGGGCCACCATCGGGGTCGAGCAGAAGAGCCCGATCTTGACGCCGGGGGTGGCGAAGCGAGCCTCCTCCGAGGCGACGACGAGGTCGCAGGTCGCGGCGAGCTGGCAGCCGGCCGCCGTGGCGACGCCGTGGACCCTGGCGATCACCGGCTGCGGGATCTGCTGTATCGTCTCCATCAGCTCGCAGCAGACGTCGAAGAGGTGGCGATAGAACTCCGGGTCGCGACCGACCATCTC
>JALYGY010000042.1 GCA_030776865.1 Actinomycetota bacterium
GGACTGGTTTAACCGTTCCGGTGAGGGGGGTAGGGATACAACCGACGTGGAAAAACAACCCGTGAGGGAGGTAAACACCATGGAAGGCGAAGAGCGCACCGACAGGACCACCGAGCGCGAGGCCGGAGAGGTCGGTGTACGAAAGACCGTTCGCACCGACCGCGAGCAGATAGAGGTCCCCACTCGCCACGAGGAGGTCACCGTAGACCGCGTGCCGGTTGAAGGTGAGGCTTCGGAGGCAGAGATAGGCGAGGACGAGGTCAGCATTCCCGTCACCGAAGAAGAGGTAGTGGTGGAGAAGCGTCCTGTGGCCAAGGAGGAGGTTAGGATCCGCAAGGACGTGGTTGAGGACACAGAGGTTGTGGAGGAGGAGGTAAGGCGCGAGGAGGTCGAGATAGACGACGAGACCACCGGGTCCGCGCGGTAGCGCCGAAACGTTACGCAGCTGCATCACCTCCCACCCGTCGCCACACCCGGTCGGCATGGCACGCAACCTTCTCTGCGGAGGGTGTTGGTCTACGGTACGCGCGCGGGCTTGAGGCTGGCCCTTGGCGTTGCCTATCCCACGCTCTGGCCTTTACTGGTTCACGGGACGACCGACGGGAGAAGAGGAGTCCATGGAGGACAGGATCAACTACTTCGAGCGGATGCTGGCCGACAACCCGGATAATCCGACGGGGCTGCTCGCTCTGGCTAACGAGTACGCCAAGGTTGAACGCCATGAAGACGAGGCAGCGGTGTTAGAGCGCTACGTCTCCCTCCCCAACAACGACGACGAGGGCAACGCTTATGCCCGTCTGGGCGACGCACTCTCCCGGCTCGGGCGCAAAGACGAGGCACGCTCCGCCTACGAGACGGGAGTACGGCAAGCGGAGCGGCACGGACACACCGGGATGGCCGAGGACCTGCGACTCGCGCTCATACAGCTAGGCGAGCAGGATTAGGCGACCATTTCAGCACGCCCTACCCGAGCACGACGTGCGTCGCGCTTACCTCCAGGTGCCCAATGCCGTCCACGGTCTGCGGGGCGACGAACTCGGGCGCCGGGGTCAGCGACGGAGGATCGGCGCACGAGGTACCCGAGGCGGTCAAGAACCTCGTCGCGGCCCGCACGGGGGACGCCGTCTACGTGGTTGGCCCCGACTACTCGGTAGTCCACTGGGACTCTCGCACTGAGTCCTTGAGCGGAACTCTCGCTGAGGAGGCTCTGGGAAAGCCCTGTTACGAAGCCGTCATGGGCGAGAGTGGGGGAGGAGAACCCTTCTGTGCCCACGGCTGCTCGGTTATCACCTCGCCCGGGCTCACCGTCCCGTCTCGAGCTACGAGATGCGCATAAAGACCCGCTCGGGAGAGGGGCGGTGGGTGAGCGCTTCCAACCTCACCGTGGAGACCGCGGAGGGAACACACCTCGTGCCCCTCCTCAGAGACTCCCAAGGCACCCACGACGCCCTGCAGATGGCCCGCGGCCTTATACAGCTCTCTTCCAAGGGGAGGTTCCCGCCCCGAGAAGTAGGGACGTTCCAGCCTTCACCCCGAGGCAGCTCGAGATCTTGAGGCTGCTCTCCGAGGGCAAGTCGGTCAAAGAGATCGGCAGGGAGCTCTTCCTCTCCGAGGCAACGGTAAGAGACCACGTACGCTCGCTGTTACAGGCTTTCGGATGCGCACTCCCAGCTCGAGGTTCTGGCCAAGGCTAGGGAGATGGGCATCCTCGTCGGCGAACCCCTCGCTGCTCGCGCTTATTGACGCCCGTCTGGTCAATCCCGGCCAGGGAAATCACGAGGGGGGATGGTGGCGCAGGCGGCTTGAGAGGGGTGGTTTGAAGGGTATCCCCCAACCCGTCTACGCCCTCGCGCGGGCGGGTACGAGGGAGACGGTCGTGCATCGCGGCGGGTACGAGAGGAGGTCGAGAACATGAGTCCTCTACCGGAGAGGATCTTGCTTGCCACCGACGGCTCCGGGGACGCAAAGCTGGCCGCGCGAGCCGCGGCGGACCTCTCCGACAAAACCGGAGCAGAGCTGCACGTTGTACACGCCTGGCAGTACGTGCCCCATCCCGTCCTCGACCCCGAGCACTACGAGGAAGAAGCCGGGAGGCTCTTGAAAGAGCAGACCCAACTGCTCACCGGGGCCACGGTGAGGGAGGCCCACCTCACGATGGCTCCTCCGGTCGACGCCATACTCGACCTCGGCGAAGAGATCGGGGCCGACCTCATAGTGCTCGGCAGCCGGGGGCACGGACCGATCGGACGCCTTCTTCTGGGCAGCGTCTCGGAGGGCGTGGTCCACCATGCTACCCGCCCGGTTCTCGTGTTGAGGGGCGGGCGAGACTCCTGGCCGCCGGAGCGGATCGTCATCGGGGACGACGGGTCGGGGGCGGCGGAGAAGGCAGGAGGGCTGGCGGCGAGCATCGGGGGTCTCTTCGGGACGCGCGCCGTCCTCGTACGGGCGTACCCTGAGCTCCCCGAGGCAGACCCGGTCGGCCGGGCCCTCGACCCTCGCGCAGTCGACGACGCCCTGCCCCGGGCCGAGCAAGAGCTCCGCGAGCGCGCCGAGGAGCTGGGTCGCCTGGTAGGGAGACGCCCCAGAATGGAGATCGCCGTCGGAGACGCAGCCGTGGCACTCCTCGATAAGGCTCGAGAAGGGGGCGAGGCCCGGGCTCTCATCGCCGTGGGGAGTCGGGGTCTGGGGCTGGCCAAGCGCCTGAGGTTGGGCAGCGTCTCGACCAAGGTGCTCAGGGCGGCAGCGGGCCCGGTGCTGGTCTATCCGCAGGGCGAGATCTGAGAGTGGCATGCAGAAGGATCGCGATCCTTCTGCATGCCGGGCATCAGACATCAGGTTTCAGGGATGTGCAGGAATGATCTCTCCGTTAAGATTGCTCAGCGGTCGGGGGAGGTGTTGCTCCTGAGCATCGATGCCCGTGAAGAAGATCGGGTGCAGTAACCTGGGCCCGAGGGCGCGGTCAAATCGATAAAGGCGCGGCGATGAACCTCCGTTCCACCCTCGCGGTGACGGGCCGCGTCGTGATCGGCCTGGCGGCGCTAGCGTGCCTCGCGTTGCTGGGGGTCGGCCAGCTCGCCTCGGGTCGGAGGGTTTGCCGGAGGTGCCGGGGATGGAGATCGAGGCGAGGCCCTCCTGGATGATGCCCTTGCCCATAAAGAAGCGGGCCGAGAGGGCCTCGGGTGCTCTTGGGACATCGCAGCGCTTCCAACGAGAGACCGTGATCGAACGCCCCGTGGAGGAGGTGTTCGACTTCGCCACCGATGCGCGTAACGAGCCGCGGTACAACCCGCGCATCCCGAACGTCGAGAAGCCGACGGCCGGACCCATGGGCCGCTGCAAGCACTTCGTGCTCGTGAGCAAGGCGATGGGCCGACCTATGGCGGTCGAGTACGAGATCACCGCCTACGAACGACCCCGGCGGATGACCTCGCGCGCCATCGGAGGGTTGCCCCTCATGGATGTCGAGAG
>JALYGY010000043.1 GCA_030776865.1 Actinomycetota bacterium
GGGCGCTCCACCAGCGGGTCGAGCACCATTCCGGGCCGTGCGACGAAGGCGGCCGCGCACCCAGCGCGTAAAGCCCCCGCCACATCCCAGGCGTGGGCGGCGACCAGGCGTACCCCTTCCACCCCCATCCCGAGGCTCTCGGCGGCCATGCGGTAGGGCTCGGGCGCGGGCTTCAGGCGCCCGACCTCATCGGCGGAGAGGATCTGCTCGAAGTAGTCGCGCAACCCCGAGTTCTCCATTTGGGCTTCGGCTACCTCTCGCGTCGAGTTCGTCAGGGTTGCCAGCCTAAACCCCGCCTCGCGCAGGCCAGACAGGCTCTCAGCTACCTCCGGGTGGGGTGGCAGCCCCCGCATGCCACCCAGGATCTTCTGACGGTCTTCGTCCGAGAGATCCAGGTCCTCCCGCTCAGCGACCATCTCCAGCGCCGCGGCGCCCACCTCTCCGAAGTTCGAGTAGGCGCCGGTGACGGTGGCGACCAGGGCGGACTGCAGCAGCTGCGAGAACCAGACCCGGCGCAAACCGGGGTCACCGAAGGCTGCCTCGAAGTGCACATCGAGCGCTCCCAGATCCAGCAGCGTCTCGTTGACGTCGAATACACAAACCCTGGCCATGTGCTTCCCTCCCTTACCCGACGAAGTGTCCTACCGGCCCACCAGCGAGGCGTAATCCACCATGATGCAGCGGTCCATGATGACGGTCAGACCTCCCTCCTTAGCGTAGGTGGCGGCCACCTCGTTTATCACGCCGGACTGCATCCACAGTACATTTGCCCCTGCTGCTACGGCGTCTTTGGCGGTCGGCATGACCTTCTCGCTGCGGCGGAACACGTCCACGATGTCCACCGGCTCGCCGATCTCCTCAACCGACTGGTACGGTTCTTCGCCTAAGACCGGGCCGCTCAGGTTGGGGTTGACCGGAAAGATCTTGAAGCCGAAATCCTGCAAGGAGCCGGCTATCGAGTGGCTGGTCCGGTACGGTTTATCCGAGAGCCCGACGACCGCCACGGTGCGCGACCCCTCGAGGAGAGTCCTTGTCTTCTCCACGCTCGGGTTTTCGTGCATCACGTCTTCCTCTCTTCTCCGCCAGGGGCTTCGCAGAGTACTGCGAGCCCTTTACCGGCGAGCCGCTGGGCTCGGACGAGCAATCCTGGACGGCCCCGTCGCCCTGGATTGGCTGGCGCACGGCCGGATCTCCTAGAGCTCTTCCCGGCGTCCGAAGAAAAAGCCCCGGCAATTCGTCACCGGGGCGCTCTAGCTTGTAAAGGACAAGCTGACTAACTGATGTCTCCGGCATCTTCGAGGACGAAGGTGACGGCCAGATTCACCTTGTAGCCGACGATGGAGCCGTTTTCGATAAGGACGTTCATGTCCTTGACCCAGGCGCCTTCGACGTTGCGCAGCGTGGACGTTGCGCGGTTCACGCCCTCGTGAATGGCAGCTTCAAGGCTATCCGGGTTGGTGGCGCTAATCTCGGTTACGCGAGCGACGCTCATAGATCCTCCTTTACTTCCCTGACGAATGCTTCCCTTTCGACACGGCAATATACCCGGCAATAGGCGTGCATAAACGTTCGGGGGCGGAATCTGGTTAGGGTTTGGCCGGGAGCACGAGCTCGGTGGTCGGCTCCGCTCATGCTAAGATCTCCAGTAACCTTGCACGCCGACCCCACGACGAACGAAAAGGGCAGACCTTGCGGCTGAGCGTACTCTCGAGCGGTAGCTCGGGCAACGCGACGTACATAGAAACGGACGGAGGCGGCTTGCTCGTGGACGCCGGGCTCTCGTGCCGGCGCATAGCGGGTCTCCTCGCTCGCATCGGACGGAGCCTCGACGACGTGGTTGCCGTGCTCCTGACCCACGGGCACGCAGACCACACCTCCGGAGTCCGGTCCCTGGTGCGCGAGTGCGGCGTTACGGTCTTCGCCGCCCCCGGCGTCGGCGAGTCTCTTGGCGCGAAGACGTTCGGGACCGGAGAGACCTTCGAGGTCGGCGGGCTGGCGGCGTCCTTTTTCCTGGTCCCGCACGATTCCTCTACCTACGGGCTACGCATCTCGGACGGCGAGCGCGACGTGGCGATGGCCACCGATCTCGGCGAGGCGGGGCCGGAGGTAGTGCGGCGCATGCGTGGGGCCGAGGCGCTGGTGCTCGAGGCGAACCACGACCCCGACTGGCTCAGGCGTGGGCCGTACTCGGCGAGGCTGAAGCGCCGGATCTCTTCTGGCAACGGCCACCTCTCGAACCGGCAGGCGGCCGAGGCGGCGCTCGCGCTCGCGCCGCACGGTCTCAAGGACCTCGTCCTCGCCCATCTCTCGAAGACCAACAACTCCCCGGCGCGCGCCTGCGGCACGGTTCACCGAGCGCTGAGGGAGGCGGGTCACGGCGGCATCCGGGTCCGGGTGGCCATCGCGGGCCATCCGACCCCTCTCGTAGAGGTCGGGGCGCCACTCGAGAACCACGAGTACATCTACCGCTACGAGCGGCCCACCAGATCCGAACAACTCTTCGAGATGGAGTGATCCGGCGCGCCACCATCGTCGCCGTCGGTAGGCTGAGAGGGTGGGCTGCCGAAGGCTGCGACGACTACCTTGGCCGGCTCCGGCGCTACTTTCCCCTCAAGGTCGTAGAGGTGCCGGAAGAGGACATGAACCGCCGCACCACCGACGAGGTGCTGACGGCGGAAGGCAAGCGGCTACTCAAGCGTATTCCAGCGGGGACCCACGTGGTGGTTCTGGATCGGGAGCGTGGAAAAGCACTCTCCTCGGAGGACTTGGCGCGAAAACTCGCTTTTTTGGGCGTCTCGGGCCGCAGCCACGTCGCTTTCGTGCTCGGCGGTCCTCTAGGGCTCTCGCCGGAGGTGATCGAGCGGGCGGACGAGCGCCTCTCCTTCGGACCCGTAACCCTGCCCCACGCCCTGGCGCGGGTGGTCCTCCTGGAGCAGCTCTACCGGGCGCTCAAGATCGGGCGTGGGGAGAAGTACCACTGGTGAGCAGGTTTCAGGTAATTACTGATGCCTGAAGTCTAACTGCTAACATACATATGTGTGGGTGCAGATAGATAGGTTCGAGGACGGCGGGTGGGCTGTGCTGCTGCTCTACCCGGATGGCAAGCGGAGCTTCGATGCGCCGCGCGAGCTGCTGCCCGCAGGGGCCTCTCCGGGGGATGTCTTTGTGCTCCGTTTCGAGCACGACCGGGCGGAGACCGAGCGCCTTGCAAGCGAAAACAGGCGGTTGCTCGACGAGCTTCTGAGACGGGAGGAGGGATGAGCTTCGAGGAGCGGCTTGCGGGGGCGGTGCGCGAGGCGGTACGGAGCACCTACGGGCTCGAGCTGGACGGCGTGCACGTCGAGCGCCCCAACGATCCCTCTCACGGGGACTTCGCGACGAACGTCGCCCTGGCGAACGCCCGGGTGTTCGGGCGCAATCCCAGGGAGGTGGCGGAGAACGTCGTCGAGGCGCTGGACGCGCCGTTTGTCCGGAAGGCCGAGGTCGCGGGTCCGGGCTTCGTCAACTTCTGGGTCTCCGCGCAGGCATTGTGGGCAGAGGTTGGGGCGCTGCTCGCCGAGGGTGAGGGGTACGGCCGGCGAGAACCCTCGGGGGAGCGGATCCAGCTCGAGTTCGTGAGCGCCAACCCGACCGGGCCGCTCACCGTGGCGCACGGGCGGCACGCGGCCTACGGGGACTCGCTGGCCAGAATATTGGAAGCATCCGGCAGGGTCGTCTCGCGGGAGTGCTACTTCAACGACGCAGGGAACCAGATCCGGCTCCTCGGCGAGTCCGTCGCCGCCGGCTACGCCGAGCTCTACAACAGGGAGTGGCCCGTCTCCGATCCCGACGCCCTCTACCGCGGCGAGTACGTCCGTGAGATAGCGCGGGAGCTCTCCGACAACGTCGGCGACCGGTATCTTGCGGTGGATCCGGACAAAGCGTTCTCGGAGATCAGGGCCTTCGCCGCTCGCTGGTGCATAGACGACATCAAGGGGACGCTCGGCCGCGCGCGGGTACGATTCGACACCTACTACTACGAGACGAGCCTCTACGAGTCGGGAGCCGTGGAGAAGATCCTGGAAGAACTGAAAGGGCGTGGGCACGCCTACGAGAAGGAGGGTGCCCTGTGGCTCGCGTCCTCGAGGTTCGGGGACGACAAGGACCGCGTGCTCATCAAGGGGGATGGCGCCTACACCTACATGGCCCCGGATCTCGCCTACCACCGCGACAAGTGGGAGAGGGGCTTCGGGACCGCCGTTGACGTATTGGGGGCGGACCACACGGGTTACCCGCCCCGCATCCGGGCCGGGCTCGTCGCGCTGGGGTTGCCCAGGGACTTTCTCGACGTAGAGCTGATACGGCTCGTGAAGCTCTTGCGCGGGGGTGAGCAGGTCAAGGTGAGCAAGCGCGCCGGGGCGTTCGTTACGTTCGACGAACTCCTCGACGAGGTAGGGGTGGACGTAGCGCGCTACTTCTACGTGCGCTCCTCGCACAGGACGGAGATGAGCTTCGACCTCGACCTCGCCATAAGGCAGTCCGACGAGAACCCGGTCTTCTACGTGCAGTACGCCCACGCCCGCATAGCGAGCATCTTCGAGCGGGCCGGGATAAACCAGGAGGAGGTGGGGGGGATCCCTGCCGGCCCGCCCGCGCCCGAGGAACGGCTGCTCGCCCTCGAACTGCTGGACTTCCCGCGCGTCGTTGTGAACTGCGCCGCCCGGCGCGAGGTCCACCCGCTGCCGACCTACCTGGAGACCCTCGCCACCCGCTTTCACCAGTTCTACACGGTGCACCGCGTTCTCGTGGATGAGGCAGAGCTGCGAACCCGGCGCCTCGCCCTCTGCGCCGCGACCAAGACGGTGCTCCGCAGCGGGCTGGGCTTGCTCGGGGTAGAGGCGCCCGAGAAGATGTAGGTAGATGGCCGGTACTTCCGAAGAACTTCGCTTCATCACCTACCTGTCTCCAGGTATCCCGCAGGCGTTTTTCGAAGCGATAGTCGACCACGTGCGGCGGACGCTCGGGTGTGGGCGGGCCTCGCTCCAGGCGGAGATGCGGGTCTCGGGTCCGCAGAGGGGGATACAAGATCCGTTTTCAACGGGCGTATGTGACGTAGGGTTCATGTGTTCGCCTTCGTTTGTCTGGCTGCGAGAATTGAGCCCGCCACCCGTCGAGTTGCTCGGCGTCGCGCCCGTTTTCGAAGACCCCCGGGCCGGGGGAAGACCCGTCTACTTCTGCGATGTCGTTGTGCGGGGCGACTCTCGGATCCGGTCGTTCGCGGAGCTTCGAGGCCGCTCGTGGGCCTACAACGACGTGTGCTCGTTGAGCGGTTATTACAGCCTCCTGAGCAAGCTGGCGGGGATGGGCGCGGACGAGGGCTTCTTCGGCCGCGTGTTCTGCTCGGGCTCGCACCTGAACTCCTTAGAGGCGGTCGAGCGCGGCGAGGCGGATGCGGCGGCCATCGACTCGAACGTCCTGAGCATGCGGCTCGGAGAGGTTCCGGGGCTCCGTGAGAAGTTGCGCGTGATCGAATCCTGGGGACCGTTCCCGATCCAGCCCGTGGTAGTTCGCTCCGCGCTCCCTGCTGAGCTGAAAGGGAGGTTGAGGGCCAGCCTCCTGGCGGTGGACCCGCGCACCCGGCGCGCCCTCTCCGCGTTCGGCCTGCGGCGCTTCGCCCCCGTGACCGACGAGGAGTACCGCTCTCTGAGGGGTGAGCGGGGAGAGGCCGGTGAAGAGGGAGGCTCTGCTATACTCGTTGGGACGGTTTCGGGGTGAGAGAGATCGGGGAGGGCATGAGCGCGCGCGGCCGGTTGACGATCTGCCAGATCTCGGACATCCACTGCGGCAGCCCCTATTTCATACCGGACCTTCTGGAGCGTTCGATCCTGGAGATAAACGAGCTGGAACCGACGGCGGTCGTGGTCTCGGGGGACCTCACCGACGCCGGATACCGCCAGGAGTTCGAGGCGGCGGCGGAGTACGTGGGGCGCTTCCGGTGCGAGCACGTCATGGTCATCCCCGGAAACCACGACTCGCGCAACGTCGGCTATGTCCACTTCGAGCGGCTCTTCGGGGAGCGTTACTCGTGCATGGACTTCGCGGGGACCGTCATGGTAGGGGTTGACTCCTCGGAGCCGGACCTCAACGACGGGCGGGTCGGGCGCGAGCACTACGAGTTCATCCGGAGGTCGTTTGACGGGCCGGGGGAGAGGCTCAAGATCTTCGTCATCCACCACCACCTGATCCCGATCCCGGGCACGGGTCGCGAGCGCAACATCATCTTCGACGCGGGCGATGTGCTCGAGCTGTTGAACGAGGTGGGCGTTGATCTGGTGCTCTCGGGGCACAAGCACGTGCCTTACTCGTGGAAGCTCGAGGACATGTTCATCATGAACGCCGGGACCACCTCGACGACGCGCCTGCGCGGTAACACGCGGCCTTGCTACAACGTCATCGAGATCGAGGACGGGCACGTGAGGATCTTCCGCAAGTACCCGTTCAAGGAGCGGGAGCTTGCCGTGAACTTCGACTCGGATACCCACGAGTACTCGCGTTACGAAGAGAGGATAGACCAAGAGCTCGGGGTAGACCCGGAGATCCCTGTCGGCGGGGAGTAGGCTCGAGGACCGACGCTTGCGGGCGCTCTTCCTGATCGACGGCGAGCACTACCCGCCCGTCGTCCTCGACGCGATGCGCAGCGTGCGCGAGGCTCTGGGGGCCGAGGGTGTGGCCGCCGCTTTCCTGGGAGGCACTGAGAAGCTCAGGGAGAACAGCGATTACGGCGTGCCCCTCGTTACCGACAGAGATCCCATCTCGGCCGTCGAGAGGGCCCTCGCCGAGCACGCGGTGGACGTGGTGGTGGACCTCTCAGACGAACCGGTGGTCGGCTACCGCGAGCGGATGCGAATTGCCTCGCTGGCGCTCTCCGCAGGGGCGCGTTACCTTGGCAGCGATTTCGAGCTGAGGCCGCCGGAGTTTCACGCAATATCCACCAAGCCGGCGCTCGCCGTCATCGGAACCGGCAAGAGGGTCGGCAAGACGGCGGTTTCGGGCTACCTGGCGAGGCTACTGGCGCGGGAGGGGTTCGAGCCGGGGGTGGTCTCGATGGGTCGCGGGGGACCACCGCGCCCGGAGATCATCGAGGGTCACAGGATGGAGGTAGGGAGCGCTTTTTTGCTCGAGGCCCTGAAGCGCGGGGCCCACGCGGCGAGCGACTATTACGAGACCGCCGCCCTGAGCCGGGTCACGACCGTCGGGTGCCGCAGGTGCGGCGGGGGGCTCGCCGGACAGCCCTTTGTCTCGAACGTGGTAGAGGGGGCGAGGATCGCCAACGGTCTCGATACCGGCGTTACGGTCTTCGACGGCTCCGGGGCGGCGGTGCCGCCGGTGGCGGTCGAGAAGCGCGTGCTCGTCGCGGGGGCGCACCAGGACCCCGAGTACATAACCGGATTCTTGGGGGCCTACCGGCTGATGATCTCCGACCTCCTCATCCTGACGATGAGCGAGGAGCCGATGGCCGGCGAAGAGAAGGTCCGGGGTATCGTGGAAGGGGCGCGCGAGATCAAACCCCACCTCACCGTGATCCCGGCGGTCTTTAGGCCGCGTCCGGTGGGGGAGATAGAGGGTCTGCGCATCGCCTACGTCTCGACGGCGCCGCCGGTGGTGCTGGACAAGCTCGCCCGGCACCTGGAGGAGCGCTACGCCTGCGAGGTGGTCGCCGCGTTGGGAAGTTTGTCGGACAGACAGCGCCTCAAAGAGGACCTCGACGGTATGGCACGCGCGGAGGCTTACCTGACGGAGATCAAAGCCGCCGCGGTGGACGTGGTGACGCGTCGGGGCGCCGAGGAGGGGAAGCCGGTCTTCTACTGCGACAACGACCCCCTAGGGGAGGGGCTCGACGAGGAGCTCCTCCGGCTCGCGCGGGAGGCGGGGGCCGCTGGTCGCTCCCGGGGTGCTGGTGTATAATCCAGGCATCCGATAGGTCGGTTCCCTACAGGAGCCGTTCTGCACCGTTTCGGCGTAAACCTTGCCCGAGAGACGCCCGCATCGCGTTTTGGCTGGCACGGGAGGTTGGGTAGAGGTCCACCAGGGTGACCGATCCTCGTTCGTCCACAGCTTCGGTAGCCATCGAGTACGCCGCCGTCACGGAGCGGGTCGCGCTCAGGGTTGCGCGCCTCGAGGGCTCGGGGGCGCCCGAGAACGCCTACACGCTCGCCACGGAGGCTTTCCGTGAGGAGCTCGAGGGGGTCCCGGCCGCGGGGACGGTGGTGATTTTGCGCGAGCAGGGTACGGACGAGCAGGGCAGGGTGCGGGCACTCAAGACGCGCCCGGGGATCCTGAGCGTGGGGGATACCCTGGGCGTTGGGGAGCCGGCGCTGGATCTCGCGGTCGAGCCCGTGGAGGGGCTGCGGCTCCTGGTCAAGGGTCAGGAAGGTTCGATTTCGGCGGTGGCGGCGGCCCCTAGAGGGAGCATGCTCAAGACGCCGGACATGTACATGAGCAAGCTGATCGTGGGCCCGAGGGCGAGGGGTACGATAGATATAGACGCGCCCGTCCCGGAGAACATCGGGGCCATAGCGGAGGCGATGGGCCGCAGGCCGTCGGAGATAACCGTGGCCGTTTTGGACCGGGACCGGCACGAGGGGCTGATCGAGGAGATCAGGGCTACCGGCGCGCGCATCCACATCCGGCCCGAGGGGGACCTCACCCCCGCCATCGCGGTCGGCCTGCGTGACGCCGAGCTCCACGCCGTTATCGGGATCGGCGGCGCGCCTGAGGGCGTACTCGCCGCGGCCGTCCTCAAGTGCCTCGGCGGCGAGATGCAGGCCAGGATGTGGCCGACCCAGCGCTCGCAGGTCGAGCAGCTTAAGGAGTACGGCCTCGACGATCCGGAGCGCAAGCTCACCCTCGACGATCTGATCCGGGACGACGACGTGGTCTTCGCGGCGACCGGCGTGACGCCAGGGGAGACCCTCAAGGGGGTGGAGTACTTCCGGGGCGGGGCCCGGACAAACACGGTGGTCATGTCCACCGAGCCCCGTGTGGTAAGATTTATGGACACCATCCACGTACTCGAGCCCGGAGCCGGGCTGCAGGGTTTCCAGATTTGAAGAACACAGAGCAGGCAAGAAGAGCAACATTTCGCGCATTCGTAAACCGGGAGGAGTGTAGAGAATGACCGAACTGACCACCCTAGAGCGCAAGCGCCTGAGCGATCTGCACCAGATCGCCTCCCAGCTTGGCATCGAGCAGTACCGCAAGTATCGCAAACCCGAGCTAGCCCAGATGATCTACAACGTAGCGACGGAACAGGCTGCAGAACAGGCTGCCCGGGACGGCGAGACTACCGCCCAGGCTACAAACGGTGGCGCGTCGGAGGGTCGCGGGGCGGCGAGCGCCGCGCAGGCCCCCGTCATGGACGGCTTCGGGGAGGCCGACACGGCGACCGTGGAAAACGCCACGGAGGTCGAGAAGTACCGCGAGAGCCGCAGGCAGGAGAAGGGCCAGGAACAGACCCAGCAGCGGCAGGAGCGGGGCGACCGCGACGAGGGGTTGATCCAGACCGGCGTCCTCGACGTGCTGCCCGACGGGTTCGGCTTTCTGCGGACAAACGGCTACAGCCAGAGCAAGGGCGACGTCTACGTCTCGACGAGCCAGATCAAGCGCTTCAATCTCCGGCGCGGGGACTTCATAGACGGCCAGATCCGACCCGCCCGCGACGGCGAGAAGTACCCGGCGATGGTGCGCATCGAGACCGTCAACGGCAAGGAGCCCCAGAAGGGCCGCTGGCGCCCGAACTTCGACGATCTGACGCCCCTCTATCCTCTGGAGCGGCTGCGCCTGGAGTGGAAGCCGAACGACATCGCCCCGCGCGTAATAGACCTTGTGGCTCCTATCGGGAAGGGGCAGCGCGGGCTCGTCGTCTCGCCGCCGAAGGCCGGCAAGACGACCATCCTCAAACAGACCGCCCAGTCCATCGCCGCCAACTACCCTGAGGTGAAGCTCATGGTCCTCCTGGCCGACGAGCGCCCGGAGGAGGTCACCGACTGGCAGCGCAGCGTCAAGGAGGCAGAGGTCGTGGCCTCGACCTTCGACCAGCCCGCCGAGAACCACACCGCCGTGGCCGAGCTCGTCCTCGAGCGCGTCAAGCGCCTTGTGGAGGAAGGCGAGGACGTGGTCGTTCTGCTCGACGGCATAACGCGGCTCTCGAGGGCCTACAACCTCGCGGCCCCGGCCTCGGGACGTATCCTCTCCGGTGGTGTCGACTCCGCCGCTCTTTACCCCCCCAAGAAGTTCTTCGGGGCGGCGCGGAACATCGAGGACGGCGGCTCCTTGACGATACTGGCGACCGCGCTGGTCGAGACCGGTAGCCGGATGGACGAGGTTATCTTCGAGGAGTTCAAGGGCACGGGCAACATGGAGCTTCGGCTCGACAGGAAGCTGGCGAACCGCAGGATCTACCCGGCGATAAACATCGAGGACTCGGGTACCCGCAAGGAGGAGCTGCTGATGGAGTCGGCGGAGGCCCAGCGGGTCTGGCAGGTTCGCAGCATCCTGAACGCCCTCGACACCTCCCAGAAGATAGAGCTCCTCATCCAGAAGCTCAAGGAGACCCGAACAAACGCCGAGTTCCTGCGCGAACTGCAGCGCGTCAGATAGATGCGGGGCGGCTCGTACGAACCGCCGGGTGCCTTTACAGGTGTAATAGACTAGTGGGCGAAGCTTGAGAGAGAGGTTTGTATGAAAAATGGGATACACCCCGAGTACCGTCCCGTGGTCTTCCGTGATGGAAGCGCCGATTTCGCGTTCCTGAGCCGCTCGACGGTCGAGACCGGGAGGACCATAGAGTGGGAGGATGGCAACACCTACCCGCTGGTCGAGCTCGACATCTCCAGCGCGAGCCACCCTTTCTACACGGGCCGGCAACGCATCGTGGACACCGGCGGCCGGGTGCAACGCTTCGAAAACAGGCGCCAGGGCCGTC
>JALYGY010000044.1 GCA_030776865.1 Actinomycetota bacterium
CGCATAGCCTACGTCGGGTCCGACGCGAGCCACACTATCGGGGACGAGACCCAGGTTATCGAGGCCGAGGGCCGTTACATAGCACCGGGTTTTCTCGACGGCCACTGCCACATCGAGCGCACCCACCTCACCGTCACCCAGTTCGCGAGGGTGGTCCTCCCGTTGGGCACCACCGGCGGCTTCTTCGACGCGCACGAGATCACCAACGTGCTCGGCTTGAGGGGACTGAGGCTGATGCTCGAAGAGGCGCGCGCAACGCCGCTTGCGGCCTATATGCAGGTGGCATCCTGCGTGCCCTCCGCCTCGACGGAGCTGGAGACGCCCGGGGCGGTGATCGGGCCCGAAGAAGTCGCCGAGGCGCTCAGCTGGGGGGAGGATGTGATCGCGCTCGGGGAGGTGATGAATTTCCCCGGCGTGGTCTTCGGGGACGAGAAGATGCACGGCGAGATCGGGGCGGCTCTGCGCGCGGGCAAGATAGCGGATGGGCACTTCGCCTGGCCGCCGGATGACTGGCGCCTCGCTGCCTACGCCGCCAGCGGCATTACCGGCTGCCACGAGGGTGTGAGTACCGAAGATACCGTCTGGCGCCTGCGACAGGGGATGTACGCCAAGCTCCGGCGGGGCTCCGCCTGGAACGACGTACCGGAGACCATAAAAGCCCACACCGAGCGCGGCCTCGATCCGCGGCACATCCTGCTCGTCACCGACGACCGCAGTCCCGAGTCCCTTGTGGAGGAGGGGCACATGAACTTCGTGGTGCGCCACGCCATAGACCAGGGCGTTCACCCCATAACAGCCTTCCAGATGGCGACCCTGAACACCGCCGAGAGGTTCGGGGTGTGGCGCGATGTCGGCAGCGTCACCCCGGGCCGCTGCGCCGACATCATCCTCCTCGAGGGGAACCTGGCCGACGTGGACGTCTCGCTCACCATCGCGGCCGGTGAGGTCGTGGCCGAGGGGGGCCGCATGGTGGCCGAGCTGCCGGGCTTCGAGTATCCCCCCGAGGCCCTCAACACCGTGAAGGTGGACGGCCCGATCTCCGAGAAGACCTTCGACATCTACGCCCCCTCCGAGAACGCGACGGTGCAGGCCAGGGCCATCCGGGTCGTGGAGAACAAGATCGAGACCAAAAAAGAGCGGGTCGAGCTCCCCGTCGAGAACGGGCTCGTACTGTTGGATCCCCGGAGGGATGTCTCCAAGGTCTGCGTAATAGAACGTCATGGCAAGACGGGGGAGCACCGGGTCGGCGTCGTGAGTGGTCTGAAGTTCAAAGAAAGTGCCGCTCTGGCCACCACCGTCGCTCACGATAGCCACAACCTGATAGTCATGGGCAACTCCGAGCAGATGATGGTCAGAGCCGCGCGAGCCGTAGTGGAGACGCAGGGTGGCGTCGCCGTTGCCAACGAAGAAGGGACGACCCTGCTGCCCCTGCCCGTAGCCGGGCTCATGTCCCCCGAGCCCTACGAGGAGGTGGCCAGGAAGTCCGAGGCTATCAGCGAAGCACTCCGGAAGGTCGGCTGCAACCTCGACCACGCCTTTATGACCCTCTCGTTTGTGGCCCTCGTGGTGCTGCCCGAGCTCCACATCTCGGACAAAGGACTGGTGGAGGTGGGAGAAGAAGGCTTCGGCTTGGTCGAGCTGGTCGAGCAGGGTTGAAGCCGTTCGTGGGAAGGTAGGAGGTAGGCGGGTGGAGTTCTTTCAGCCTGACGGTTGGCAGGAGGCGCTGGAGATAAGAGCGGCGCACCCCGGCTCCGTGCCCATCTTCGGCGGGACCGACGTCATGGTAGATCTGAACTTCGGTAGAGAGCGGCCCGAGGCCGTGCTCGATCTGACAGGGGTTCAGGAGATGCAGGAGTGGGGGGAAGAGGATGGGCGCCTGCGCGTCGGAGCCGGGGTCACCTACACGAGGGTGATCGCCGAGCTGGGAGGCAGGCTTCCGGGGCTGGCGATGGCTTCGCGGACGGTGGGCTCGCCCCAGATCCGCAACCGGGGCACCGTGGGGGGCAACCTTGGCACGGCCTCTCCGGCCGGCGACGCGCTCCCCCCCCTCTACGCCTCCGATGCCGAGATAGAGCTGGCCTCTACCGAAGGTACCCGCCGCGTCCCCGTAACCGAGTTCATAACCGGTCCCAAGAAAAACGCCCTTATGCCGAACGAGCTCATAGCGGCCTTTCACATCCAGGAGGCCGGGGGTCCTCAGCAATTCGCCAAGATCGGCCCGCGCAACGCGATGGTGATCGCCGTGTGCGCCTTCAGCCTGGCTCTCCACCCAGAGCAGAGAAGGGTCGGAACCTGCCTGGGCTCGGCAGCGCCGACGCCCGTCCGGGCGCGGGAGGCCGAGGGGTTTATCGAGGGCGTTCTGGAGTGGGAGTCGCGAGAGCAGATCGGCGAGGCCACGCTCGAGCGCTTCGGCGAGATGGTGGCGGCGGCGGCCCGCCCGATAAGCGACGTCCGCGGCACCGCCGATTACCGGGCCCACGCGGTGGGCGTGCTGGCGCGCCGCACGCTCAAGTGGGCTTGGGACGAGTACCGGGGAGGTAGGTAGGTGCGCCTCAACTTGACGGTCAATGGAGAGCAGCGCGAGGCCGAGGGTGTCTGGGAGGGTGAGAGCCTCCTCTACGTGCTGCGGGAGCGCCTCGGGTTCCCCGGCTCGAAGAACGCCTGTGAGCAGGGGGAGTGCGGATCGTGCTCCGTCTACCTCGACGGCGTGCTCGTCTGCTCCTGCCTGGTGCTCGCCGGCCAGGCCGAAGGCCGCGACGTGGTCACGGTCGAGGGGATCGCCGACGGCGAAGGTTTGCACCCGGTGCAGGAGGCCTTCGTCGAGGCAGGAGGGGTGCAGTGCGGGTTCTGCACCCCTGGGCTCATCGTCGCCGCCCACGACCTGCTGGCCCGCAACCCGAATCCCACCGACGCGGAGATAAGGGAGGCGCTGGCCGGCAACCTCTGCCGCTGCACCGGGTACGAGAAGATCCTGGACGCGGTTCACCTCGCAGCGAACAGGATGGGCTCGGCATGAACGCCTCCCGACTGGTGATCGAGGGCTGCGCCATCGCCACCCTCACCGGCGACGAGTACGACTCCGGTTACATGGCGATCGAGAGCGGGAGGATCTCATCCGTCGGGGCCGGCCGGGCGCCGGAGGAGTACCACCGCGACGATGGGGTGCTGCGCCTCGACGGGAGCGGGTGCCTGGCCACCCCGGGGCTCGTGAACTGCCACCACCACCTCTACCAGTGGGCCACCCGCGGGCTCGCCCAGCAGGCGACCCTCTTCGAGTGGCTCGTCGAGCTCTACCCGCTCTGGGCTCACATAGACGAGGAGATCGAGCGTTGCGCCGCCCGCGCCGGACTGGCCGCTCTGGCCCTCTCCGGCTGCACGACCGCGACCGACCACCACTACGTCTTTCCTCGCGGCGCCGGGGATCTCCTCGAGGTCGAGGTCGAGGCCGCCAGAGAGCTGGGACTCAGGTTCCATCCCTGCCGCGGCTCTATGGACCTCGGTAAGTCTCGGGGTGGCTTGCCGCCGGATTCGGTCGTCGAGGACCGGGATGAGATCCTCGCGGCGACCGAGAGGGCCATCGAGCGTTTCCACGACCCTTCACCGGACTCGATGTTGCGGATCGCCCTGGCCCCGTGCTCGCCCTTCTCCGTAACTCGCGAGCTGATGGCCGAGGCGGCAAAGCTGGCGCGCGAAAAGGGCGTGAGGCTGCACACCCACCTGGCCGAGACAAAGGATGAGGAGGAGTTCTGCCTCGAGCACTACGGGGTGCGGCCCGTCGAGTACCTGGAGGATCTGGGCTGGCTCGGCGACGACGTCTGGCTTGCCCACTGCGTCCACCTGAACGAGGACGAGGTGAGGCGCTTTGGTGAGACCGGAACCGGCGTCGCCCACTGCCCGAGCTCGAACGCCAGGCTCGGGGCGGGCATCGCCCCCGTCGCGCCCCTCTTGGGGGCCGGCGCCCCCGTGGGGCTCGGCGTGGACGGCGCGGCCTCGAACGAGGCCGGGGAGCTCGGGATGGAAGTGCGCCAAGCACTGCTCTTTGCCCGGCTGGCCGGAGGCCCAGCGGCGCTCACGGCGCGAGAGGCGCTGGAGCTCGCTACCATCCACGGCGCCCGCTGTCTGGGGAGGGAGGCCGAGATCGGCTCCCTCGAACCCGGGAAACTCGCCGACGTCGCCCTGTGGCGCGTGGACGACCTCGTCCACACGGGCATCTCCGACCCCGTGGCGGCCCTCGTCTTCGGCCCCGCACCGCGCGTCGAACTCCTGCTGGTCAATGGAAGGACCGTGGTCGAGGGCGGAGAGCTCAAGACCGCCGACGCGGAGATGGTCGCCGGAGAGCTAAGTACGACGAGCAAGAGGCTCATTGAAAAAGCTGGTCAGCATGTTGGCTAGTCAACTAAAGATAGGCATCAGGCTTCAGGCATCGGGTTTCAAGTATGGGGGTTTTGGCAAGGCCAATCCCCGTTATGCCGAGAAGAACGCTCCTGAGGCGATAGGTCAACCTTTACCAACACACCGCCGTGGGGAGAGGTGTCGGGCTAGAGGCTTCGGGCATCAGCAACCTACCTGTAGCCTGATACCTGATACCTTCAGAATGCTGACCGCTCAAAAGGAGGTCGCTTTATGTCGCGTGCTCAGACGACGCCCACCCGCGAGCGCCCCCGAGCCCCGGTCTCGACGCCCGGTAGGGTAGGGGAGCACACCACCCGCTCCGACGGCGTTCCCAAGGTCAAGGGAGAGTTTGAATACTCATCGGACCTCTGGATGGACGGCATGCTGTGGGGGGCAACGCTGAGGAGCCCCCATCCGCACGCTAGAGTGTGGTCCATAGACACCTCGGAGGCCGGGGCGATGGCGGGGGTTCGCGCGGTGCTCACCCACGAGGACGTTCCGGGGCGCAAGGTCTGTGGGATGGAGATCCCCGACCAGCCCGTGCTCGCCTGGGAGCGCATCCGCTACCAGGGTGAGCCCGTGGCCATCGTCGCCGCCGACCATCCCGAGACCGCCAGGCGCGCGCTCGAGAAGATAGCCGTAGAGTACGAGGTCCTCGAACCCCTCACCGACGCCGAGGAGGCGATGTCCGAGGGGGCGCCCAAGCTTCATCTCTCCGGTAACCTCCTCCGTCACATCCACACCGTCCACGGCGACGTAGCGAGCGCTGCCGCGCGGGCCGACGTGGTGGTGGTGGAGGGAGAGTACGAGGTCGGGATGCAAGACCAGGCTTTCTTAGGCCCGGAGTCCGGTCTGGCGGTGCCCGACGGCGAGGGTGGGGTGGACCTCTACATCGCCACGCAGTGGCTGCACATCGACCAGGAACAGCTGGCCGAAAGCCTAGATCTGCCCCCGGAGAGCGTCAGGCTCACCCTCTCGGGCGTCGGTGGGGCCTTCGGGGGCAGGGAGGATCTGTCCATGCAGGTTCACGCCTGCCTCCTCGCCCTTCGCACCGGTCGCCCGGTAAAGATGATGTACAACCGCGAGGAGTCGTTCTTCGGGCACGTGCACCGCCACCCCGCCCGTATGCGCTACGAGCACGGCGCCACAAAGGATGGCGAGCTCGTCTACCTCAAGGCGCGCATCGTCCTCGACGGCGGCGCCTACGCCTCCAGCTCGATGGCCGTCTGCTCCAACGCGGCCAGCTTCGCCTGCGGTCCCTACGACGTACCCAACGCGCTCATAGATACCTACATGGTCTACACCAACAACCCGCCCTGCGGCGCGATGCGCGGCTTCGGAGCCGTCCAGACCTGCTTCGCTTACGAGGCGCAGATGGACAAGCTCGCTGAGGCCCTGGACATGGATCCCGTGGAGCTCAGGATCAAGAACGCCATAGAGCCAGGGGATACGCTCCCGTTCGGGCAGGAGATGCCCGAGCCCGCGCCGGTGGCCGAGCTCCTGAGGCGCGTGGGGGCCATGCCCCTGCCGGAGGAGAAGGAGGTGATGGGGCGAGACCTGCGCGAGCTGCCCGGCGGGGTCTCCAACGCGACGCACGGCGAGGGCGTCAAGCGTGGCGTCGGCTACGCCGTCGGCTTCAAGAACGTCTGCTACTCGGAGGGCTTCGATGACTACTCGACGGCGCGTGTGATCCTGTCGATGGAGAGCGGTGAGCCGCTCGTGCAGGTTCACACCGCTGCGGTGGAGGTGGGGCAGGGCCTTATCGCGATACAGGCCCAGATCGCACGCACCGAGCTGGGCGTCGAGCGTGTCTGCATACTCCCGGCAGACACCAGCGTGGGCTCCTCCGGCTCCTCCTCGGCCTCCCGCCAGACGTACATGACCGGTGGCGCGGTGAAGGGCGCCTGCGAGGCGGTCCGCGAGCGCATCTTCGAGAGGGTGCGCGAGGAGTTCGGAGAGAACCTCGACGACCTCTCGGTCGACGATGGGATGATCTTCTCCGAGAGCGCCGGCATGCTCGTCCCGCTGGCCGAGCTGATCGGTGGCGACGAGGAGGTCGAGGAGACGTTCGAGTTTCACCACAAGGAGACGTTCCCCTTCGACGAGAACGGCCAGGGAAAGGCGCACGTCCAGTTCGCCTTCGCCGCCCACCGCGCCGTCGTAGAAGTAGACACCGAGCTCGGGCTGGTGCGGGTGGTGGAGATCGCGACGGCCCAGGACGTCGGCAAGGCCATGAACCCGCAGGCGCTCGAAGGGCAGATCGAGGGCGGTATCGCCCAGGGCCTGGGGCTCGCCCTGCTGGAGGAGATACAGGTCAGCGAGGGCAGGATCCAGAACGCCTCCTTCACGGACTACCTGATCCCCACCATCCTCGACATGCCCTCCGTCAGGGCCGAGATCCTGGAGCTCGCTGACCCCGACTCTCCTTACGGCCTCAAGGGCGTCGGTGAGCCGCCGACGATCGCCTCTACCCCGGCCATCGTCTCCGCCCTGCGCGCCGCCACGGAGAGGGAGCTCGCCCGCGTGCCCGTGAAACCGGAGCAGATCGTGGGCCTCGCCAAGAGACCGCCCGACCGTCCGCCGCAACCGGGCAGCGGGGGATACTCCGGTATCGGCCGCCTCGACGAAAGGAGGGAGACCTAAGTGCCCGGATACAACCGAGCGGAGCTCAGCGTCGAACTGACGGTCGTCCCGTCCTCGGAGGCAGAGAGTCCTCCGCAAGCCCAGATCGAGGCCGCAAAGCAGGCAGCGAGCGACTCGGGCCTGGCGCACGAAGCCGGGCCCGAGACCACCGTGCTCGCCGGGGGACGCGCCGAAGCCCTCGAGGCCATGCTCGGGGTCATCGAAGCCTCCCTCGATGCCGGCGCACGCGCCGTACAGGTCAGAGTAGAGGCCGAAGGGGAAGCCTCGAGGTTCGGCGGAGAGAGGTAGCCGACCAACTGTTTCCCGGGTGGGATCTGCAGGGTTTCGCAGGAGGTCTTGTGCCGGAGAAGATGACGCTGGAGGGGGTCAACCGGCTAGGGCGCGACGAGTTCGTCGCGAGGCTGGGGCCAGTCTTCGAGAGCTCGCCCTGGGTGGCGGAGGGCGCGTGGAGGTCTCGACCGTTCGGCAGCCTCGCGGAGTTGCACGGGGCGATGGTCAGAGTGGTAAGCGAGGCGTCGATGGAACAGCAGATGGCCCTGATCCGGGCGCACCCCGACCTCGCGGGGAAGGCGGCGGTCGCGGGCGAGCTGACCCCTGAATCCACCGGTGAGCAGGCTTCGGCGGGTCTCGACCGCCTCACGCTGGGGGAGTACGAGGCCTTTACCGAGATAAACCGCGCTTACAGGAACAGGTTCGGGTTCCCCATGATCGTCTGCGTCAGGGAGCACACGAAAGAGTCCATCCTGCAAAATGCCGGGAGCCGTCTGGAGAACTCCCGGGAGAAAGAGGTAGAGACGGCGCTCGGCGAGATAGCAAAGATCGCACGCCTGCGCCTCCAGGACCTCATCGAACAAGAAGGAGGGAGACGATGACCGGGACGAC
>JALYGY010000045.1 GCA_030776865.1 Actinomycetota bacterium
GTCGGCGCGAGCACCTCGACCTTCACGTAGGGCTCCAGAAGGACGGGGTGGGCCTTCTCGACGGCGTTCTTGAACGCCAAGGAGCCCGCGACCTTGAAAGCCATCTCCGAGGAGTCCACCGAGTGGAAGGCGCCGTCGTAGAGCCGCACCTTCACGTCCACGACCGGGTAGCCGGCTACTGCGCCCTCCCGCATCGCCTCCACTATCCCTTTCTCGACCGCCGGGATGAACTGGCGGGGGATCGCCCCGCCGACGATGGCATCCTCGAACTCGAAGCCCTCGCCGCGAGGGAGCGGCGAGACCTCGATCCTCGCATCTCCGAACTGCCCGCGACCGCCGGTCTGCTTTTTGTAGCGGCCCTGGGCCTGGGCTGTACCAGTGATCGTCTCCATAAGCGGGACCTTGGGCGCCCTCGCCTCGACCTCGACCCCGTATCTGTGCTGTATGCGCTCCAGGGCGAGCTCGACGTGCATCTGCGCGAGGCCGGCCAGGATGTCCTCGCCCGTCGCCTCGGAGCGCTCGAGCTTCAGCGAAGGATCCTCGTCCACCATGCGCTTTATCGCGTCGAAGACCTTCTCCTCCTCACCGCGCGCCTTCGCCCCGACCGCGAACGCCGACGTCGGCTCCGGCAGTACTACCGGCTCGAAGACCATCTGCACCTCGGGTTTGCACAGAGTGTCGAAGGTGTTGGTGTCCTTGAGCTTGGCGACTGCGATGATATCCCCGGCGACCGCCTCGTCGACGGGGCTACGCTCCTTACCCACGAGGTGGTAGATGCCCCCGAGCCTCTCGGAGGAGCCCGTGCGCGGATTTATCAGTGCCTCGTCCGAGCGACACCGTCCGCTCACGACCCGCAAGGCGCTCAGACGCCCGGCGTACGGGTCCACGTAGGTCTTGAACACGTAGGCGCAGAAAGGTCCATCGGGGTCGCAGGGAACCTCTTCGCCCCGCTCGTTTATCCAGCGCGAGCGATCCGCGGGGCTCGGGGCGCTGCCCGCTACCACCTCCAGAAGCCTGTCGATGCCGATCACGCGCTGCGCGCTCGCAGCCAGGACCGGGATGATGACGCCGTCGGAAATCCCCTTCCTTATCCCCTCGAACATCTCCTCGGTCGAGAGCTCCTCGCCCTCGAGGTACTTCTCGAGCAGCGTGTCGTCGCTCTCGGCGATGGCCTCGAAGAGCTGTATCCTGGCGGCCTCTACCTCGTCCTCCATCCCCTCGGGGATCTCCTCTCTCTGCTCGCCGTCCATGAAGGCGGTGCCGGTGAGGAGCCCGTAGATGCCCCGCAAGTCGCCCTCGCTCCCTATCGGCAGGTTCAGGGGCACGAGCGCCGGCCCGAAGTGTCCCCGGAGCTGCTCCACGACGGAAGCGAAGTCGGTGCGCTCCCGGTCGAGGTGGTTGACGACGATGAGGTGCGGGATATCCTCCCTCTCGCCGCGCCGCCACACGCGCTCGGTAACGACCTGGATGGGGTCCTGGGCGTGCACCACCAGGATCGCGCAGTCCGCCACCCTCTGAGCGACAAAGGCGTCCGCGATAAACCCCCCGTCGCCGGGGGTGTCGAGCACATTGACCTGGCGCCCCTTCCACTCGATCCCAGAGGCGACGCTCATCCCAAGCGTCATGCCCCGCTCGGTCTCCTCGTCGGTGTAGTCGAGGAGGTGGTGCCCCGCGGGGCCGCTCCTCCCCGACGCCAGCCCGAGCATCGCCTCAGCGATCGACGTCTTTCCGCTGCCCCGGTGGCCGATCAAGCATACGTTCCGGATCACCGCCGGCTCCACAGCCACGACCTTCTCCTTTCCTGGCTTAACCTCGTAACGCACCCACCTGCGGTGGGGCGTTTAGCTTACCGCAAGGTCGGCCCACGCGCAGCCGTTTGCGCACCCTTGCGAGAGCCTTCAAGACGTGCACTATGGCAGTTTAGCGGCGTGAGAGCGAACTCAACCTCTCTCGCAGCCGCCGCTTTCTCTCGGCGTTTCTGTGGTCGGCGATCACGACCTTCGAGGCGTTGAGCCCCGGTATGCCCATGACGCCGCCGCCGGGATGGGTCCCCGAGCCGCACAGGTAGAGCCCCTCAACGGGCGTCCTGTAGCCGGCGAGCTCGGGGGTCGGCCGGAAAGAGAAGAGCTGGTCGAGGGACATCTCGCCCTGGAAGATGTTCCCCCCGATAAGGCCGAAGCGCTGCTCCAGGTCGTAGGGCGTGAGGACCTGGCGTTCGATCACCGAGTCCTTGAAGTTCGGGGCGTACTCGGTGATGGTGTCTACGACCCTATCCCCGAGCGCCTCGCGCGCGCCGGCGTCCCAGCTCCCGTCCCGCGGCTCGTAGGGGGCGTACTGCACGAAGCAGGTCATTATGTGCTTGCCCTCGGGGGCTATGGTCGGGTCCTTGGTCGTGGGGATCACCGCGTCTATCATCGGTCCCTCCGAGAACCGTCCGTACTTGGCGTCGTCCCACGCCCTCTCCAGGTACTCGAGGGTGGGGCTGATCATGATCTCCGAGTGCTGCGGTCCCACCTCCTTGCCCGGCATCGCCGCGAGGTCGGGCAGCTCCGAGAGCGCGAAGTTGACCTTGGCCGAAGGGCTCCGGTTCCTGAAGTCCCTTAGCTCCTCCACGACCTCCCCCGGCAGATGCTCTGCCCCGAGGAGCGAGAGCAGCGTGGTCTCGGGGTGCGCGCCCGAGACCACGACGCCCGCCTCGAACTTGGTGCCGTCGGTGAGGGTGGCGCCGGTAGCCACGCCGTCTTTCACGTCTATGACGCCGACTTCAGCGTTCGTGCGGATCTCGGCACCCGCGGCCCGCGCCGAGGCCGCTATCGCCTCGGAGACGCCGCCCATCCCGCCGCGCACGAAGCCCCAGCCGCCGGTGACCCCCTCGATCTCGCCCATCCTGTGGTGCAGGAGCACGTAGGCGGAGCCGGGGCTCATCGGCCCCCCCCACATCCCGATGACGCCCCCGGGCGCGAGCGCCCCCTTCACCCGCTCGTCCACGAAGAAGCGGTCCAGGAAGTCCGCACAACTCATCGTCATCAGGTCCACGATCCGCGAGATGCTCCTCCGGTTCCCGAAGGCGTAGCGCCCGAGCGAGAGCGCCTCGAGCAGATCGTTCATAGACCGGACTCCAGGGTCGGGCGGCCTCCTGTAGAGGAGCGGGCGCACGAGGTCGGCGAGCTCGCCAAGGTGGCGGTTGTACTCGAGGTATGCCCTGCCGTCCTCGGCGTTGAGGCGACCGATCTCCTCCGCCGCCCGCGCCGGGTCGTCCCAGAGCAGGAAGCCGGATCCGTCCGGGAAAGGCGCGAAGTAAGCTGGGTCGAGCGGGTAGACGTGGTAGCCGTACTTGGGCAACTCGAGCTCCCGCACGACCCTCTCCGAGAACAGGCTCACCACGTAGGAAGCGGTCGAGACCTTGAAGCCCGGCCACACTTCTTCCGTCACCGCCGCCCCACCCACCAGGTGGCGCCGCTCCAGCACGAGCGTCTTCATGCCCACCCTGGCGAGGTACGCCGCGCACACGAGCCCGTTGTGCCCCCCGCCGACCACCACAGCGTCGTAACGCAAACCGTCTGACACCCTCACGCTCCCTCGCCGACACGATGCCCCTCCTGTACAATCGTGGCATTCTAGCAGCAAAAGCCGTCCACCCGGGCCACTAACCCCGGGCAGAGGGGAGGATCCAAGTGACGCCTATAGCCCGCGAGCTCCTCGCACCCTCCCTTGCCCCGTTCGGCCGGAGCAGCACGCTCCCCGCCGAGGCGTACACCGACCCGTTCGTGCTCCGGTGGGAGCAGGAGCACTTCTTCGACGGGAGCTGGATCTGCGTCGGCCGTGCGGGCGGCCCCATAGACGCCGGCGACCAGCGCGCCGTCTCCTTGGGCCGGGAGTCCGTCCTCCTCGTGCGCGGCGAGGACGGAGCGTTACGGGCCTTCTACAATGTCTGCCGCCACCGCGGGCACGAGCTGTTGCCGGTCGGCAGAGAGGCGTGCGGCAAGTTCGTCCGCTGCCCCTACCACGCTTGGGCCTACGGGCTCGACGGCGAGCTAAGAGGAGCGCCGGGTTTCGGAAGGGCGGACGGCTTCGAGAAGAAGGGGCGGTCGCTCGTACCTATGCGCGTCGTCGAGTGGCACGGCTGGCTCTTCGCTAACCCTAGCGGCGATGCGCCTTCGCTCGAGGAGCACGTCGGCAACCTGGGGGAGCTCATCCGGAACCACTCCTGCGACGAGCTCGTCGTCGCCGCCCGCCACGACTACGAGGTGGCGGCCAACTGGAAGATTTTGGCCGAGAACTACCACGAGTGCTACCACTGCTCCTCCATCCACCCCGAGCTCTGCCAGGTCAGCCCGCCGACCAGCGGCGGTGATAACCTGGAGCCCGAGGGGGCCTGGATCGGGGGGCCCATGGACCTCTACGAGGGCGTCGAGACCATGTCGCTCGACGGCAGAAGCCACGCCCCCTACCTGCCCCACCTCGCCGCCGACCAGGAGCGCACGATCTACTACTTCCAGCTCTTCCCCAACCTCCTCATAAGCCTCCACCCCGATTACGTGATGACCCACCGCCTCACGCCCCTCGCCCCCGACCGCACCCACGTCGAGTGCGAGTGGCTCTTCTCGCGCGAGGCCACAGGGGCAGAGGGCTTCGACCCCTCCTATGCCAGCGACTTCTGGGACGTTACCAACCGCCAGGACTGGCAAGCCTGCGAGTCCGTCCAGCGAGGCGCCTTCTCCCACGGCTACCGCCGGGGGCCCCTCTCCCCCCGCGAGGACGCCGTCTACCAGCTCATCACCATGGTCGCCAAGGGCTACCTCGAAGGCAGGGTCGCCCGTCCCGCGAGCCGCGCCGCGAAGACAGCCAGGTAAAACCTAAGAAGGCAAGCCACAAAATGGGGCCCAAAACGGGCGCCCCCGGCTTTCGCCGGGGGTGCCTCGCTGACCAGCTGCTCGGCTCTAGACCATCAACATCACCGGATGCTCGAGGGTGCGCTTGACCTCGGACATGTAGAGGGCCCCGTCGCGGCCGTTGGCTATGCGGTGGTCGGCCGATAGGGTGAGCTTCATGAACTGCGCGGGGACGATCTCGCCGTTGTCGTCGTAGGCGGGTCGTCTCTCGATAGCGCTCACCGCGACGATGGCCGCCTGGGGCGGGTTGATGATCGCGGTGAAGCTCTCGACGCCGAACATGCCCATGTTGGAGACAGTGATCGTGCCTCCCTGGTACTCCTCGGGCTTGAGGCCGCCCTCGCGCGCCCTCTTCGCCAGGTCTTTGGCCTCACGCGAGATGGTGGCGAGCCCCTTGCTCCCCGCATCCCTTATGACCGGGGTTATGAGGCCCTGGTCGAGGGCCACGGCCATCGCCATGTCCACTTTCTCGTGCAGCTCGACGCCCCTCGTGGTGTAGAGGGCGTTGAGGTTCGGGTAGTTCCTCAGAGCCACGGCGCATGCCTTCATCACGAAGTCGTTGACCGAGAGCTTGAGGCCCTCCTCCTCGAGCTGGGCGTTGAGTTGCTTGCGCAGCTCGAGGGCCGCGTCCATCTTCACCTCGACGGTCGCGTAGAAGTGCGGGACGTGCTGCTTGGCCTCCGTCATCCGCTCGCCGATGATCTTCATCATGCGGGTCGGCTCGACGAGCTGGGTTCCCGGCTCCCCCGTCGGCTCGGGCGAACGCGCCGGCTGGAAGCCCACCATCTCGACCTGCTCGGGCTGCGGCGCCTCGACGTCGGCGGCCCGCCCGTCGGCCTGGGCATCGCCCCTCTCCATGGCGGCGCGGACGTCCCGCTCGACGATGCGGCCCGCCGGCCCCGTACCCTCTATCTTGGAGAGGTCGAGGTTGTTCTCCTGGGCCAACCGCCGTACTATGGGGGAGGCCCGGAAGCGGCCGTCGGCCCGGCCGTCGGTCGTAGGCTCCGCCTCCTCGGCGGCTCCCTCCTCCGGCGCCTCGGTAGCGGTCGCGGCCTGGGCCTCGCCACCCTCTTCTTCACCGCCCGCGGCTTCTTCGGCCTCATCCGCTTGCGCCCTGCCGTCGCTGCGCTCGGGCACCTCTTCGCCCTCGCCCTGGATAAAGGCGATCGCCTCGCCGACGGGGATATCCTGTCCCTCGTCGGCGATAAGCTGCGCGAGCGTGCCGGGGGCCTCGGCCTCCAGCTCCAGCGTGACCTTGTCGGTCTCGATCTCGGCTATCGCGTCGCCCTCGGAGACTTCGTCACCCTCGCTCTTGAGCCACTTGACGAGGGTGCCCTCCTCCATCGCGTCGCCCATCTTGGGCATGATCACTTCCGGCACTCTACTTCTCCTCCATGTAAAGAACCCGACGGGCCGCGTTCGCTACCTGCTGCTCGCTCGGGAAGGCTGCCAGCTCCAGGTTTCGCGCGTACGGCGCCGGCACCTCCGCCCCGCTGACCCTCTCTATGGGGGCGTCCAGAGAATCGAACGCCCTGTCCTGGATGATCGCCGCCACCTCGCTCGCGACCCCGAACCAGCGCCACTGCTCCTGTACCGCCACCGCCCGGTGCGTCTTCTCGACCGACTCGACGATAGTGTCCTCGTCGAAAGGCCGTATGGAGCGCAGGTCTATGACCTCCGCGCTCACGCCCTCCTCCTCGGCTAAGGTGTCGGCGGCCCGCAAACAGAGGTTCACCTGCCGGCCGTAGGCGATGAGCGTAACGTCCGAGCCCTCGCGCGCGACGCGCGCCTTCCCGAAGGGGACGGCGTTGTCTCCCTCTTCGACCTCGCCCTTCGTCCCGTAGAGCGCGCCAGCCTCGAGGAAAATCACCGGATTGGGATCCCTTATGGCCGTCAGCATGAGGCCCTTGACGTCGTTGGGCGTGACGGGGGAAACGACCTTGAGGCCCGGGAAGTGGCCATACATATTCTCCAGCGAGTGCGTGTGCTGAGCAGAGAGTTGGACGCCGCCACCATTGGGACCGCGGATGACCATCGGTACCTCGACCTGCCCGCCGGAGAAGTAACGTACCTTGGCGGCGTGCTGGATGATCTGGTCGGCCGCCAGGAACGAGAAGTTCCAGGTCATCATCTCGACGACAGGCCTCATCCCCATCATCGCCATGCCGACCGCTGCCCCGGTGAACCCGAGCTCGGAGATCGGTGTGTCTATTATCCTCTTTGGACCGTACTGGTCGATGAGCCCGTCAGTGATGAGGTGGGTGCCGCCGTAGACGCCGATGTCCTCGCCCATGAGGACGACGCTCTCGTCCCGGTCCAGCTCCTGAATCATGGCCTCCCGCAGGGCCTCCCGGTAGGTCTTCGTCTCGGCCATTACTCCTCCCCCATATACTCGTCTTCTCCGGCGTAGACGTCGGTGTAGAGCTCTTCCACGGGGGGCTGCTCGCTCTCGTCGGCGAACTTGACGGCCTCGTTTATCCGCTCCTTGGCCTCGCTCCTTATCTCCTCTACCTTGTCCTCGTCCAGGGCGTCGGTCTCGAGGAGCTTCTTTTCGAGGAGCCCGATTGGGTCGCGCTGGCGCCACTCCTCGATCTCCTCCTTGGTGCGGTACTTCTCGAAGAAGTCGGCGGCACCGTGGGGCGCGGTCCTGTAGGTCAGAGCCTCCACGGCGTACGGACGGCCGCTCTCCCTGACCTGCTCGACCACCCTTTCGGCGCACTCGATGACGGCCTCGAGGTCCATCCCGTCCACCTTCTCGTTCTCTATGCCGTAGGCGTTAAACTTGGCGGCGAGGTCGGTCATGGCCGTGGTGCGCTCGACGCTGGTGCCCATCCCGTACTGGTTGTTCTCTATGATGAACAGGCAGGGGCACATCCCGTCCTTGCCCCACAGGCCGGCCAGGTTGGTCGCCTCGTGAAAGGCCCCGGTGCTGATCGAACCGTCGCCAAGGTAGAGCTGGCAGATGTGGTCTGTCTCCTGGTACCTCATAGCGTAGGCGAGGCCGACCCCCAGGGGTATGTGGCCGCCGACGATGCCGTAACCGCCCATCAGGCCGCGCTCGACGTCGAAGAGGTGCATCGAGCCGCCCTTCCCCTTGACTATCCCCGTGCCCTTGCCGTAGAGCTCGGCCATAACGTTGTTGGGGTCTGACCCCAGGAGCAGGGCGTGCGCGTGGTCTCGGTAGGCAGTTATCGCCTTGTCGCCCTCCTTGAAGGCCTGCAGAAAGCCGGTGGCCACGGCCTCCTGTCCGGTGTAGACGTGGAGGTAGCCCCCGACCTTGCCCTGCCTGAAACCCCTCTGGCACGCCTCCTCGAAGGCGCGAATGAGCACCATCTCGCGGTACAGGTCCACGAGACGATCGGTGCCCGTGGCTACCGCGCCCTCCTCACGGGCCTCTACGCCCCCGTTCTCGTTCTCTTCCGACATGGATGGCCCCTTCCCTTTCCGAGGTACGAACCCTTTGGTAGTAGCGAACAGAATACCACTCTTCGGCCTTTCCCACGCAAGTCTCTTCACCCGTATCGTCGCTATATATGCAGGCTCAAGCCCCTTTCCCGCCGATCTCCTCCAGCCACCCGCGAACCCGCCGGAATGCCCTCGCCCGGTGGGAATCCTCGTTTTTGGCCTCACCCATCTGGGCGTAGGTGAGCTCGCTCCCCTCGGGCACGAAGATCGGGTCCCACCCGAACCCGCCTTCACCTCTGGGTTCAGGCGAGATCTCGCCCCGCACCTCTCCCCTGAAGATGTGCACCTCCCCCCTGCCGTCTGCCACCGCCACCGCGCAGACGGCGCGTGCTCTTCGGTCCTCGCCGGAGAGCATCTCGAGAAGGCCCCGGTGACCGACGCTCGCGAGAAACCACTTCGTCAGCGCCCCGGGCAGGCCGTTCCAGGCCCCGATCACGAGCCCCGAGTCCTCGACGAGGACCGGGTGTGGCGGTCTGCCCAAGGCAGCGTGGGCAGACCGAGCCTTGTGTGCAGCGACCTCGGCGAAGTCTAGGGCCTGTACCTCGGGGATGTCCGGGGCGGCGTGCTCGAGCTCGACGCCAAGTATCCTCTCGGCCTCGCGACGCTTGTGGTCGTTCGTGGTCACGAAGACGGCCTTCATCGCCCCGGAAGTCTACAATCGATGTGCTCTTTATGATACAGTCGCGCCCATGCAAGAAGTGAGGGTGGAGAGCCTCGAGGGACTGGAGGTGCGGGGCAAGGAGCTGCGGCTCTCGGCCAACTCCGGTGCGGTGAGCATCGTCTTCCCGAAGGAGGTCTGGGATCACCTCCTGGCGAGCGCCACGGCCTCCAAGGAGCCCGAGCTGAAGGAGCTGGAGGAGCTGGAGAATCTCAGAGAGCAGCTCGAGGCTTTCGCCAGGGAGAACTCCTTTGTCACGATCCTAGAGGGGGTCGGGTGCGGCGAGGACCCGACCCTCGAGTACGACCTGGTGCTCCGCCCCGGGGGGCTCCTCGCGGTGACCACCGGCTACCTATTTGCGCCGGTGGTCGGGGCCGATCTCATGTCCCGGCTCGGGGCGTGCCTTGAGGGGGACGATTCCGTCGAGCAGGCGTACGCGATCGGGGCCGTCGCGGACGAAGAGGCCCTCGCCGCCCACGACGATGACCTTGGGTGCCTCTCAATCCGGGGTAGGCGCTGCAGCGCCAGCCGCTTCGAGATGGCCACCGAGCTCTGGCAGACTCTGCACGAGAGGCTGGGCTGGAGAAACGTCGAGACCTTCGTGAACGAGGAGAGATAGTGCCGCTCGTAGACCTCGACCGATTCGACTTCCTCTACGCGGGAAGGGTCAAGGGCATGAAGACCGCCACCACGCGCGACCTCATGGCCACCCTTTCGAGGCCCGGCATCATCTCGCTCGCCGGTGGCTTCCCGGACACGAAGGCCTTCGGCGAAGAGGCGTTCCGCGAGATCGCTCATAGGATCTCCACCGACGCCGCCCAGGCTTTGCAGTACGGTCCCACCTCGGGCCTCGAGCCCATAAAGGACGTCATAGTAGAGGTGATGGCCGCCGAGGGCACCCCGGCGCGTCAGGAGGACGTCTTCGTCACCACCGGCGCCCAGCAGGGGCTCGACCTGATCGCCAAGGTCTTTCTCGACGAGGGCGACGCGATACTCTGCGAAGGCCCCACCTACGCGGGCGCTCTAAACGCCTTCGCCGCCTACCGGCCGCGCATAGCCCACGTCCCGATGGACCGAGCTGGCATCATCCCCGTAGCGGCCCGCGAGACCCTCACCAAAGCCCGCAAGCAGGGCCTCCACGTCAAGTTCATCTACACCGTCCCCAACTTCCAGAACCCTGCCGGGGTCACCCTCATCCGGGAGCGTAGAGAAGAACTCCTCGAGATAGCCCGCGAGTTCGACCTCGTCGTCGCCGAGGACAATCCCTACGGCATGCTCCGCTTCGAGGGCGAGCCCCTCCCCACCCTAGCCACGCTGGAGCAGGCGCAAGACGGCGTTGTAGACCGGGTGGTGTACCTGGGGACGTTCTCCAAGATATTTGCTCCCGGCGTCAGGCTCGGGTGGGTGCACGCCCAGCCGGGGATTCTGCACAAGATAAACGTCGGCAAGCAGGGGGCGGACCTCTGCTCCTCGAACCTCTCGCAGATGATGATCTCCTGCTACTTCCAGAACGCCGACTGGAGGGCCTACGTGGGGCGCCTGACCTCCATGTACAGGGAGCGCCGCGACGCGATGCTCGACTCCTTAGCGGAGTTCATGCCCAAGGAGGTCCACTGGACGCATCCCGAGGGTGGACTCTTTGTGTGGGCGACCCTGCCGACGTACCTGGACGCGACAGCGATGCTCCCGCGGGCCATCGCGCGCAACGTCGCCTACGTGCCGGGTGAGGGCTTCTACGCCGGAGGGGCGGGCAAGAACCACATGAGGCTGAACTTCTCGTTTGTGGAGCCCGAGAGGATCCGGCGCGGCATAGAGCTCCTCTCCGAGGTCATCCGCGAGCGCATGGAGCTCCGCAGCGACCTGGAGCGCGGCTCGCAAAGGGCCTCGCGGCGCAGCGCCTCCCGCTCCCCCATCGGCACGGACCGGTAAGGGAGTTTTGGGTCTTGGCACGCCTGGTCGTTTTGCGAGCCGTGCGAAACCGTCCCCACTCTCACTCTGAGCTACGCGATGAGCCGCTAGAGCAGAGCCCCGGCCCCTAGCGGGTGGGGCTCTCATAGCTAGAGGGTTAGGCTTCGCGGTGAGCGGGAAGCGTAGCCAATATCAGACACACGTAAAGACTTCCGGAGAGCTGCTGTCCTCGGGCTTCGCGAGTAAGGTGCAGCTAATTCGCCTGGTCACCTTTCGGGGACGTATCGGGGCGCAACCATAAGGAGACGTGGGCTGGTTGCATCGTCTCCCTTACCACTCCCACCAGATCGTCGCTCAAGGCGTCTAGGTCGGTCTCGTCCCTGAGCTTGGCCGAGAAGGCTTCCAGGGTCTTTCTAGCGTCGTACTTCCTACGGTAGAAGCGCCTGTCCACAAACGCCTGTACCCACCTATGCCATGGCCTGAACAAAGCGGCTATCACTAGGGTGGAGGCCACGACTGCGAGGGTGGACCGCTGGCCAGTGAGTTCGACGAATACTATCTGCAACCAAACGATACTGCCGAAGTAGTGTGCCACTAGTATCGTGGTGAGCGCTCCATAAACGAGGGTGCGGTTTATGAGGAGGTCTATCTCGTAGAGCCTATAGCGAAGGATCGCTATTCCCATAGAGATGGGGATGGCTGGTGTCACGGCTACGTTAAGTGCAAACCCCACC
>JALYGY010000046.1 GCA_030776865.1 Actinomycetota bacterium
GCCGACGACCCGATCGTCGAGCTGGCGGACAAGTACCCAGAGGAGGAGACCGCAGAGAGCGACGGGGGCGGAGCAACCGCACCAGACGAAGCCACGCCTCGCACAGATTCACCCGTTCCCCCCGAAGGGTCTCCGGATGAGCCTGGTGGACTCCCTAGCCCCGCAGAGAGAATAGACTCTAGCCGCATCCTGACGCTCGCTCTCGGGGTGGCGCTCGTGATCTACCTGGTACTGTACTTCGCGCAGGAGGGCTTCGCGCTCACGCTGGACATCGTAAACTGGAGTTTTTTGGCCGCGATCCTGCTGATCGTCGGCTCCCCGCGGGAGCTCGTGGGTTTGATCACCGACGCGGGCCGGACGGTGGGCAACGTGTTGCTTCAGTACCCACTGTACGCCGGTATCCTCGGGATGATGTCGGCCACCGGGCTCGTGGAGGTCTTCAGCCAGTTCTTCGTGAATATCGCAACCCCCGGGACGCTGGGCGTGTGGGCCATGATCTCGGGTGGCATCATCAATTTCTTCGTCCCTTCAGGCGGCGGCCAGTTCGCCATACAGGGCCCCGTCTTCCTCCAGGCAGCCCAGGAGCTCGGCACCGACCCAGAGGTCGTGATCATGGGTGTGGCCTACGGCGACCAGTGGACCAACATGATCCAACCGTTCTGGACGATCCCCATTTTGGCCATCGCCGGGCTCACCGTCCGCGATATCATGGGTTACACGACCATCACGCTCTTCGTCAGCGGCATAGTAATGTTGGCCACCTTGCTGATCGTTGGCGCGGGATGAGTGGAAGCAGGATAAGGTGGTTACCGTCCTCCGGGAGGTTTTGGCTGGCCCCCTCGCGACGGAGAGACCGTGATCTCTCAGCTGGCGGAGCGCTACGGGGCCAAGAAGGTCTGGGCCAAAGACCGCTGGCACCTTACCTCTCGCTGGCTACGCAAGTTCTTGCGCCATACTGCGGCCGTTTACTTCTGTGAGCAGGTCGGGCTGCCCCCGCTATGCTTCGCAGATCTCCTCACCGATTAAACTTGCACATGGGGTTAGCTAAAGTCGAGCCTTCAGGTGCCGCTCGCGGATGTCCTCCAGGAGCCCCTCGGACGCCTCCTCCACGAGGTCCAGCACCCGCTCGAAGCCGTCGGGACCACCATAATAGGGATCGGGTACCTCCCTCTCCAGCGAGTCGGTGGCGAAGTCGAGGAAGGGCCGCACCACCGCGCTCCCCTGGCAAAGAGCCGCTACCGTTTGGTAGTTCTCTTCGTCCATCGTGAGGATGTAGTCGAAGTTCTGGCAATCCTCCGGCGTGATGCGACGCGCCCGCTGAGAGCTGAGGTCCAGACCGCGGAGCGAGGCGCTCCTCTGCGCCCGCTCGTCAGGCGGTTCGCCGACGTGCCAGTGCCCGGTTCCGGCAGAGTCCACGAAAACCTCATCCTCCAGGCCATCGCGCCGCAGCACGTCCTCGAAGACGCCTTGGGCAAGTGGAGAGCGACAAATGTTTCCCATGCAAACGAACAAGACGCGCACCATTTGGCCGTACCTTATCAGGTATGAGGTGGTTGTACCCGGTAGTGAGCCGCCAATCGTGGTAGGTCCACCCGTTTGTGCTACGGTAGGGTCCTGATTCAGGTCGAGACGCGGGCAGGATAAAAAGGGCTAACACAGGGGACGGTTCCTATCGTGGTCGCAACGTTCTACGAGGTTCTGATCGTATTCCTGGCCATTCTAGTGGCGGTGGGAGGATTGGTCCTGGTGGAGCACCTGGTGCCCTGGCAGGTCCGCCAGCAGCATAACGACGTCGCCGGCTTTATCTATGCGGTTCTCGGCGTCGTGTATGCAGTGTTGCTGGGATTTGTGACCATCGCCGTGTGGGAGGATTTCGAGCTGGCCCGGAGTACGGCAGAGAGCGAGGCCAACGAGCTGGCCGAGCTCTTCTGGCTCGCTCATGAGTTCCCCGAACCCGAAGGAGAACGGTTAGAGGAACTCACCCGCTCGTACGCCGAGGTCGTGATAGACGAAGAATGGTCCCTTATGGAGAAAGGGCGGTCGAGCCCGCGGGCGTGGGCGCTCACGGAGGAGATGCGGTCGAGCATTTACGACTTCGACCCCGACACCGAGACAGAGCAGGTGCTCTACGACCGAGGGCTGATGCTGGTCCATGATCTTGTGGATGAGAGAAGGCTGCGCCTGCTCGAGGCCGACGCAGGAATACCTCGCGTTCTGTGGGGCGTACTGGTGATTGGCGGGATAATCGTGGTGGGCTTCGGCTACCTGTTCGGCCTGGAGAACACCAGGTCGCACAGGCTGATAATCGCGGCGTTGGCGGCGATGATCGCTCTGGTGACCTCCACGATCTACGCCCTCGACCACCCCTTCGCCGGCCTTACGCAAATTCAACCCCATGCCTTCGAGTTGGTGCTGGAGAGGTTCGAGCAGGACCTCGAGCGATCATAGGACAACACCCTCATTAGAGTTCCGTTGCGCTGGCTCCGGGCTTGGCCAGAGCGGCGGGCGGTTCCCCTTCTTTGGACCCCGCCTCGCTGCAGAGCCTCCAGCGTCAAAGTTGGCACCATCTGCGGCTTGTGCGGACGTCAATGACGAGAACGCGAGGCTGAAAGCCACCGACCAAGAGGCTAGACTAAAACCTTTCGACGATCGCGAAAAAGGAGGAGAGAAGATGGCCGAGGTGCGCAGGGTCGGGATGCTCACCGGGGGCGGGGACGCGCCCGGGTTGAACGGTGTGATCCGGGCCGTCACCACGCGCTGCATCGAAGACTACGGCTACGAGGTCGCCGGCATCAGGCGCGGCTGGAGGGGGCTACTGGACCCCGAGTCCGACTCCGTAGAGTCCCTCACCGTGGACGACGTTCGCTACATCCTGCAAGAGGGCGGCACCGTGCTCCTCTCCTCCCGCACCAACCCCTACAAGAACGAGGGCGACGCCGAGAAGGTCGTAAACAACCTGCGGGAGTTCGGCATAGACGCCCTCGTCGCCATCGGCGGCGACGACACCCTAGGGGTCGCAAAGCGCCTCTACGACGACTTCGGGGTGCAGGTCGTGGGGTGCCCCAAGACCATAGACAACGACCTCTCGGCGACCGACACCACCTTCGGCTACGACACGGCCGTCTCGATAGCCACCGAGGCGATAGACAGGATCCGGACCACCGCCAGAAGCCACGAGAGGATCATCGTCGTCGAGGTCATGGGGCGGCATGCGGGTTGGATCACCTGGGGAGCCGGCGTCGCCTCCGCCGCGAACGTTACCCTCATTCCCGAGATCGAGCCGGACATCGAGGCCATTACCGACCTCTTCAAAGAGCGCGCCGAGAGAGGAGAGAGGTGGGGCGTCGTCGCCGTGAGCGAGGGCGTGGTGCTGGGCGAGGAGTACATAACTCAGAACGCCGAGCGCGACGAGTTCGGCCACGTCAGGCTCGGCGGCATCGGTGAAACTCTAGCCGGAGAACTCAAGGAGCGTACCGGCATAGATACCCGCCACGTCGTCCTGGGGCACCTGCAACGCGGCGGCACCCCCACCGCCTACGACCGCATACTCTCTACCCGTTACGGCCTGCGGGCCGCCGAGGCCGTCAAGAACGGCGAGTGGGGCCAGATGGTCGCGCTGCGCGGCAGCGAGATCGTCACCGTCTCTCTGGACGAGGCGACCGCCGAGACCAAGACCGTCCCCGACGACCTGTACAAAGCCGCCGAGACGTTCTTCGGCTAGGGGGTAAGGCGCCCTGCCATCTCACCGGACGGGCGGCGGAGGGTGCGTTCCCCGGCGTGGATGGTCGCCTACGCGGTCGTTCTGGTGCTGCTGGGGGCGACCTACGCGACGCTCGTGTTCTTCGGACCGAAGGTCGCGCTGGTCTTCTCGCTGGGGGCGCTGGCGGCGGTCGTCGTTTCGGTGGCGCTGGCGTTGAAGAGGTAAGGTTTCGGAGGGCTCTAGAGGCCCTCTGCGTGCGCCCCGATGCGGCGGTAGCGCTCGTAGCGGGCCTTGAGGAGGACACCGGGGTCTGCTTCGGAGAGGCCGGAGATCACGCGGTCGAGGGCCACTCCGACGGCCAGGATGGCGGCCTCCGGCTCCTTGTGGGCCCCGCCAAGGGGTTCGGGGAGGACCTCGTCCGCGATCCCGTGCTGTTTCAGGTCCCTGGCCGTGAGCTTGAGCGCCTCGGCAGCCTCGGCGGCGCGGCCCGAGTCCCGGAAGATGATCGAGGCGCACGCCTCGGGCGCGATCACCGAGAGGTAGGAGTTCTCGAGCATGCCCAGGTAGTCCGCGACGCACATCCCCAAAGCGCCTCCCGAGCCCCCCTCGCCGATGATCATGGCGACAACCGGCACGGGGGCTCTCGCCAGAGCCATGAGGTCCGCCGAGATCGCCCACGCCTGCCCCCGCTCTTCGCCCCCGCGCCCGGCGAACGCCCCCGGCGTGTCCACCAGCGTTACTA
>JALYGY010000047.1 GCA_030776865.1 Actinomycetota bacterium
TACTACGACGTGGAGCTGCCGCTCGCGGACGTGCTCGGGGAGATGGAGGAGATCGGGATGCCGGTAGACGCCGGCACCCTCGAAGAGGTCGGCGAGGAGATAGAGGCCAGGGTCGGTGAGCTCGAACAGAAGATCTTCGAGGACGTGGGCCACCCGTTCAACATCGGCTCGCCGAAGCAGCTCGGCGAGGTGCTCTTCGAGGAACTGAGCCTCCCGCCGGTCAGGAAGACCAAGACCGGCTACTCCACGGACGCCAAGGTCCTGCAGCAGCTCGCCATCGAGCACCCCGTGGCCGAGCGCGTCATCACCTACCGGGAGCTGACCAAGCTCAGGGGCACGTACATCGAGGGGCTTTTGAAGCTGATCTCCGACGACGGCCGCATCCACACCACCCTCAACCAGACGACGACCGCGACGGGCCGCATCTCCAGCGACTCGCCGAACCTCCAGAACATCCCGGTTCGCACCGAGCTCGGCGCTCGTATCCGGGACGCCTTCACCGCCTCACCGGGCCGCAGGCTCGTGGTCGCCGACTACTCGCAGATAGAGCTCAGGATCCTGGCGCACATGACCCGAGAGGAGGCGCTCATCAAGTCGTTCACCTCCGGTGAGGATATCCACACTCGCACCGCCTCGGAGGTCTTCGACACGCGCATGGAGAGCGTGACGCCGGAGCTCAGGCGGCGGGCGAAGATGGTCAACTTCGGCATCCTGTATGGCATCTCGGGCTTCGGACTGGCGAGCCGCCTGGGGAACGTGCATCCGGCGGAGGCCGAGCGCTACATCAAGCGCTACTTTGAGCGCTACCCCAGGGTCACGGAGTTCATGTGGGAGACCCTGGAGGAGGCCGAGGAGCTCGGGTACGCGACGACGCTCTTCGGGCGCAGGCGCTACGTGCCGGAGCTCAGGAGCTCCAACAAGAACGTCAGGAAGCTGGGGGAGAGGCTCGCGTTCAACGCCAGGGTGCAGGGGACGGCGGCGGACATCATCAAGGTGGCGATGGTCGACCTCGCGCCGAGGCTGCGCACTTTAGGTGCGGACATGATCATGCAGGTCCACGACGAGCTGGTCTTCGACGTGGACAAAGACAGGGTGGCGATGGTCGGCGCCTTGGCCGCCGACAGGATGGTCGCCGCCTACGACCTCGAGCCGCCCCTCGAGGTCGAGGTCAAGGCCGGGGAGCGCTGGGGGCAGGTCCGGCCCCTCCGGGGGCAGCCGTGATCCCCGCCCGATACCCCAGCATAATTTTTGCGGTGGTTGCAACTGGGAATCCAGTTTCAGACGCAACCACCATAAAAACTGTATAATCTGCCCCGGCAAGCAAAGGATGAAGGAAAGCAACTGATACATGGCTGACATTACCGAAAAAGCATCCCGGGAACTGACCATGAAGGACTTCTTCCGGGAAGAGAACGGGGAGATAGTCCCCGTAGACGAGAGCGTCCTCATAGATTTCAAGGACGGCGATATAGTCGAGGGCGAGGTCGTCCGCATAGACAAGGACGAAGTTCTCGTGGACATCGGCTACAAGTCCGAGGGGCTCGTCCCGTCCAACGAGCTCAGCATCCGCAAGGGGGCCGACCCGCACGAGGTCGTCGAGCTCGGGCAACGCATCGAGGCGCTGGTCTTGCAGAAGGAGGACGCCGACGGACGCCTGATTCTCTCCGCCAAGCGTGCTGCGTTCGAGAGGGCCTGGAACCGCATCGAAGACGCCTACAACGAGCGGCGCACCGTCGAGGGCCCGGTCATCGAGGTCGTAAAGGGCGGCCTGATCCTGGACATCGGACTGCGCGGCTTCCTCCCTGCGAGCCTCGTGGACATCCGGCGCGTCAGGAACCTCGAGGCGTTCATGGGCCAGAGATTGGAGTGCAAGGTCATCGAGCTCAACCGTAGCCGCAACAACGTCGTCCTCAGCCGCAGGGCGGTTCTCGAGGAGGAGCGCAAGGAGGAGCGTGAGCGCATCCTCAACTCCCTGGAAGAGGGCATGGTCGTCACCGGCACCGTCTCGAACCTCGTTGACTTCGGGGCGTTCGTTGACCTCGACGGGATAGACGGCCTGATCCACATCTCCGAACTAAGCTGGAACCACGTCGACCACCCGAGCGAGGTCGTCGAGGTCGGTGAGGAGGTCGAGGTCAAGGTCCTCGAGGTCGATAGGGAGCGGGAGAGGATCTCGCTCGGCCTCAAGCAGACCCGCAAGGATCCCTGGCAGGAGATCGTCGAGCGGGTGAAGGTCGGCGAGACGATCGAGGGCCGCGTTACCAAGCTTGTCTCCTTCGGGGCCTTCGTCGAGGTCGCGGAGGGGGTCGAAGGCCTGATCCACATCTCCGAGCTGGCCGACCACCACGTCGAGACGCCGGACGAGATCGTCCGCAGCGGCGACGAGGTTGAGGCCCGCATCATCGACGTGGACGCCCGCCGGCGCCGCCTCTCCCTCTCTCTACGCCCGAAGCGTGAAGAGCGCGAGGAGCGCCCGCCGCGCCGCGAAGAGCGTCCGCGCCGCGAGCGCGAGCCGCGCGGCGAGCGGGAGACCGAGGGTGGCCTTCGTACCGGCGCCTTCGACGCTTTGAGCGACCTGGATCTAGAGGAGAGATAGCTCCAGAGGCCGCACAACGGCGAGAGAGAGGAGGGCCGGTGACCGTCGGTGTCACCGGCCCTTTTGCATCCGGCAAGAGCACCTTCGTAAGGATTCTCGGCGAACTCGGGGCCGAGACGGTCTCGGCCGACGAGATCGTGCACGACCTCCTCGCCGAAGATGAGGAGACCGTCACGCGGATCGTAGAACGCTTCGGGAGGGACGTCCTTAAAGAGAGCGGCGTGGACCGCCGGGCGCTCGGCCGCAAGGTCTTCGGGGACCCGGAGGCCCTGCAGGACCTCGAGGAGATCCTGCACCCGCTCGTGCGCCGCGAGACGAGGCGGCGCATAGAGGATTCCGCGGCCGACATCTTCGTGGCCGAGATACCGCTCCTGTTCGAGGGCACCAGCAGCGGCGCATTCCACTACACCGTCGCGGTCACCGCACCCGAGGAGCGGCGGCAGGCGTGGGCGGCGGAGAGGGGCGTCGATGAGGTGGCGCTGCGGGCCATAGAGGCGCGGCAGCTCCCTCAGGAGGAGAAGGCCCGGCGGGCCGACGCGGTGGTACAAAACGATGGAGGCCTGGATAGACTTAGAGAGCAGGCCGAGAGACTCCGGAAGCGGATCTCAAAGGAGAGGGGCGCGGACGGTAGCGAACGGCAGAAAGAGGCGTAGGTACGGCAGGTCGCGAGGGCGGCGCCGGCGCCTGGGACTGGCATTCTTGGCGCTGGTGGCCCTGCTCGCGGCGCTGCCCTTTATCATGAAGACCCCCGAGACCGTCCGGCGGGCGATCTACCCCCTGGAGTACGAACAGACCATCCGGCAGGTCAGTGCGGAGCAAGATCTGGAGCCGACGTTCGTGGCCGCGGTGGTCTACACCGAGAGTCGCTTCAGGCCGGACGCCAGATCCCACAAGGGTGCCTACGGCCTCATGCAGCTGTTGCCGGAGACGGCGAGGTTCATCCAGACGCGCAGCGGTATCGAGGGCGACTGGCAGGACCCGAGGACGAACCTGAGGATAGGGGTCTGGTATCTCGGTTACCTCGAAAACCGTTACCTGGGCGATGAGAGGCTCATGCTCGCCGCGTATAATTCGGGGGAGAGTCAGGTGGACGCCTGGGTCTCGAACCGGGGCTTCGACGTCGGGGAGGATATCCCTTTCCGGGAGACCCGCCACTACGTCAAAAACGTGCTCGAGGCCCAGAGCATCTACGAGGAACTCTACGGGAGGAACCTGTATCGAAACACGGAGTAACTTCAAGGTAAACAGCGAATACCAACCCACAGGGGACCAACCGCAGGCCATAGAGAAGCTCGCCGCCGGCCTTGGAGCCGGTATGCGCGCCCAGACCCTGCTCGGCGTCACCGGAAGCGGCAAGACCTACACGATGGCCCGCGTCATCGAGGAGGCCGGTCGACCCGCGCTCGTCATCGCGCACAACAAGACGCTGGCCGCCCAGCTCGCTAGCGAGTTCTCCGAGTTCTTCCCGAACAACGCCGTCGAGTACTTCGTCTCCTACTACGACTACTATCAGCCCGAGGCTTACGTCCCTCAGACCGACACCTTTATCGAGAAGGACGCTCAGATCAACGAGGACATAGACCGCCTCCGCCACTCCGCTACGAGCAGCCTCTTCACGCGCCGCGACGTAATCGTGGTCGCGAGCGTCTCGGCGATCTACGGTCTGGGTAGCCCCGATGAGTACCGCTCGAAGATGGTCCTCCTGGAGAAGGGCGGTTTCTACGATCTCGACGACATCTTGAGAGATCTGGTACGCATCCAGTACACGCGCAACGATTTCCAGCTGGCTCGCGGCTCCTTCCGGGTGCGGGGCGACGTGCTCGAGGTGCATCCGGCCTACCAGGACACCATCTACCGCCTCTCCTTTTTCGGCGACGAGGTCGAGAACATGACCGAGGTCGACCCTCTGACGGGTGAGATCCTGCGCGAGCACGAAACGCTCACCGTCTACCCGGCGACCCACTTCGTAACTGACGAGGACCGGCTCTCGGTTGCCGTAGGGAACATAGAGGCGGAGCTCGATGGGCGCTCCGCCGAGCTGGAGGGGGAGGGCAAGGTCCTCGAGGCCTACCGGCTCCGCCAGCGCACCCGGTACGACCTCGAGATGATGCGCGAGGTCGGCTACTGCTCCGGCATCGAGAACTACTCGCGGCACCTGGACGGGCGTCCGCCCGGCTCGACGCCGTACACGCTCCTCGACTACTTCCCGGACGATTACATAACCTTCATAGACGAGTCGCACATCACGCTGCCCCAGGTCCGGGGCATGTACAACGGCGACCGCTCCCGCAAGACCACGCTCGTCGAGCACGGCTTCCGGCTGCCTTCGGCCCTGGACAACCGGCCACTCATGTGGGATGAGTTCCTCCTGAAGACGAACCAGGTGATCTGCGTCTCGGCGACGCCGGGCCCGTGGGAGCTCGAGCACTCCGAGCAGATAGTGGAGCAGATCATCCGCCCCACTGGGCTCGTGGACCCTCAGGTCGAGGTCCGCCCGACGAAGAACCAGATCGACGACCTCCTCAACGAGGTTGCGAAGCGCGTCGAGAGGCAGGAGCGCGTCCTCATCACGACCCTCACCATAAAGATGGCCGAGGACCTCACGGACTACCTGCTGGAGCACGGCGTCAAGGCACGCTACATGCACGCCAACATCGAGACGCTGGACCGCATCCAGATCATCCGGGGCTTACGCACCGGCGAGTTCGACGTCCTTGTGGGCATAAATCTCCTGCGCGAGGGGCTCGACCTCCCGGAGGTCACCCTCGTCGCCATCCTCGACGCCGACAAGGAGGGCTTTTTGCGCGGGGAGCGGGCGCTCATCCAGACCATCGGCCGCGCTGCCCGTAACGTCAACGGCCGGGTCATCATGTACGCCGACAAAGAGACCGAGGCGATGCGCATCGCCCTAGGGGAGACCAACCGGCGGCGTGAGATCCAGATCTCCTACAACGAGCGCAACAACATAGTGCCGCGCACTATAGTGAAGGGCGTCTCCGACATCCTGATCGCCGCCGAGGCCAAGGGCCTCTATAAGGCCGGCAAGAAGGCCTCCCGCGAGACCCCCCGCGACCACGAAGAGCTCCAGAACCTCATCGCCGATCTCCAGGCCGAGATGCTCGAAGCCGCCGAGGAGCTCAAGTTCGAGTACGCCGCCAAGCTCAGGGATGAGATCAAAGACCTCGAGAAGCAGCTGCAGGAGGTGGCTTCGTAAAACGTCGAAGCAGCAGGTCATAGATGCTGGTCGGCGTCCCCTAACGGTGTTTCCGTTCGCCCTACCGAGGAACGGGAGGGGTTTACAACCTCTAAGCAGAAACACCCGAACCTGCCGTGGTCCGGTGGATGATTCCCTGCGGAACTTATGCGCCAGGCTCCTTACTTATGACAATAATTGGTAAAAACCGTTGACAGCGCGCGGTCGTTGATGGGGTAGGTCCGGTACCCAGTGCAATAGCTACGGATCATCGCAAGGGAGGGAGAGACAATATGAAGGTAGGGGTTTTCACGGTGCTTCTTGCGGATCGGCCGCTCGAAGAGGCCCTGGACTACGTCAAGGAGGTCGGCTGCGAGGCGGTCGAGATCGGGACCGGAGGCTACCCGGGCGACGCCCACTGCAAACCGAAGGAGCTGCTGGGGGACCCCGGGGGCCTGGACAGGTTTCGTCAGGCCGTAGAGAGCAGGGACCTGGAGATCAGCGCCCTCTCGTGCCACGGCAACCCGCTGCATCCCGACGAGGGCGTGGCCAGTGAACACGACGAGCGGTTCCGCGACACCGTGAGGCTCGCTGCCGAGCTGGGGGTCGGGCGGGTCATAACCTTCTCGGGCTGCCCCGGCGACTCCGAGGGATCGAAGCGACCAAACTGGGTCACATGCCCCTGGCCGCCGGACTTCCTCGAAATCCTGGAGTGGCAGTGGCGAGAAAAGGTAGCGCCTTACTGGCAGGAGGCCGCTTCGTTTGCCCGCGAGCACGGCGTCAGGGTCGCCATCGAGCTGCACCCGGGCTTCGTCGCCTACAACACCGATTCGTTCTGGCGGCTGCGGGAGATCGGGGGCGAGACCATCGGGGTGAACTTCGACCCCTCCCACCTCTTCTGGCAGCAGATGGACCCGCTGGTGTGCGTAAGGGAGCTGGGGGACGCCATCTTCCACGTCCACGCCAAGGATACCTGGGTCGATCCGCCGAACGTGAGGCGCAACGGAGTTCTGGACACCAGAGAGTACACGGACGAGGTGAACCGGTCCTGGATCTTCCGCACCGTCGGCTACGGGCACGGCCCGGAGTTCTGGCGGGCCTTTATCAGCGAGCTCAGGCTCGCTGGCTACGACGGGGTGGTCTCCATCGAGCACGAGGACTCCCTCATGAGCGTGGATGAGGGCTTCACCAAGGCGGTGGCTTTCCTTAAAGACACGGTCATCACGCAAGCGCCCGGGGAGGCCTGGTGGACCTGAAGAGTAGTGAGATCGGGGTCGGACTCGTAGGATACAAGTTCATGGGGCGCGCCCATTCGAACGCCTACCGCCAGGTCGGACGGTTCTTCGACCTCGAGGTCTCCCCCAGAATGCGTGCCATCTGCGGGAGGGACGAGGCGGGCGTAAGAGATGCCGCCGCCTCTCTGGGTTGGGAAGGCTACGAGACGGACTACCGCCGCCTCCTGGAGCGCGACGACATAGACCTGGTGGACGTCGCCACGCCGGGCAACACCCACCACGAGATGGCCATCGCCGCCCTCGAGTCCGGCAAGCACGTACTCTGCGAGAAGCCCCTGGCCAACACAGTCGAAGAGTCCCGCGAGATGCTGGACGCCGCGAGGACAGCCGGCAAGATAAATATGGTCTGCTTCAACTACCGAAGGGCCCCGGCGGTGCAGCTGGCGAAGAGGCTCACAGACGAGGGGCGCCTCGGAGAGATAAGGCACTGGCGGGCCGTATATTTGCAGGACTTCATCCTCGACCCCGAGTTCCCCCTGATCTGGCGCTTCCGAAAAGAGGTCGCGGGCTCGGGCGCCCTGGGCGATCTCGGGGCCCACCTCGTTGACCTGGCGCACTTCCTCATCGGCCCGATAGAGACGGTCGTTGGCACCGCCGAGACCTTCATCAAGGAGCGGCCGCTCGAAGGGTCAGACGCCGGGAGGGGCGAGGTGAGTGTGGACGACGCGGCGGCGTTTTTGGCCCGGTTCGAGAACGGGGCGGTGGGGACCTTCGAGGCCACGCGCCTGGCACCCGGGCGCAAGAACCACAACTCCTTCGAGATCAACGGCTCGGGCGGCAGCCTCGTCTTCGACCTGGAGCGTATGAACGAGCTCCAGGTGTACTTCGAGGACGTGCCCGCAGAGGCTAACGGCTTTCGCACCGTGCTGGTGACGGAGCCGGGCCACCCCTACGCGGGAGCCTGGTGGCCGCCGGGGCACATCGTCGGCTACGAGCACACCTTCGTGCACACGGTCAAAGACCTCCTGGACGGGATAGCGGAGGGGGAGAGCCCGGCTCCGACCTTCGAGGACGGCTATCGCTGCCAGGCCGTTCTGGACGCCGTCGAGCGCAGCCTCGAGAGCGGGACCTGGACGGAGCCGG
>JALYGY010000048.1 GCA_030776865.1 Actinomycetota bacterium
GCCGTGGCGCTCTTGGCCTGCGGAGTGGTGTTGGCCCAAGAAACCACCATGCCCGCCCCCAAGCGAGAGGTCATCCCGGACCGCTACGTGGTTGTGTTCAAGGAGGGGATACGAGACCCTACCGCAGCGGCGCGCGCGCACGCCCGACGCTACGGCGCTCAGGTGTCCCACAGCTACGAGCACGCGCTAGAGGGCTATGCTGCTCGCATCCCCGATCGACGCCTCGAGAAGGTGCGCGCCAACAGCGCGGTCGCCTACGTCGAGCCCGACAGGGCGGCGTACGCCGAAGCCCAGATGCTACCGTGGGGTGTCGACCGGATCCAGGCTGACAGGAGCTCGACCAGGGCCGGTAACGGCAGGGGAGCCCTCTCTAACGTCAACGCCTACATAATCGACTCCGGGATCTACAAGCACGCCGACCTCAACGTCGTGGAGCACGTCAACCTCACGAGGGACAGCAAGAACCGCGACTGCCACGGCCACGGCACACACGTGGCCGGCATCGCAGCCGCAAAGGACAACCACCGTTACGTGGTGGGAGTCGCACCGCGCGCCCCGCTCACCGGGGTGAAGGTCCTGGGCTGCAACGGAAGGGGTACCGTTTCGAGCCTGATCAAGGGGGTAGACTGGGTAACCACCCACGCCAAGAGGCCGGCGATCGCCAACATGAGCGTGGGCCTTGGCGGTAATCCGAGCCGGGCCTTGGACGAGGCCGTGAGGAACTCGGCGCGTAGTGGCATCTTCTACTCGCTCGCTGCCGGCAACAAGGGCACCGGTACCTGCAGCGGCTCGCCGGCCAGGACGGGAGCGGGCACCAACAACGGCATCGCGACCGTTGCTGCGACCGACAGGTCAAACCGGGAGACCTCCTGGAGCAACTACGGCAGATGCGTCGACATCTGGGCGCCAGGTGCCAGGATCCTCTCGACGAAGATGGGGGGCGGAACGATCAGGATGGGTGGCGCCTCCATGGCCGCCCCGCACGTCGGGGGCGGAGCCGCGCTCTACCTCTCGAAGAACACCAGCGCGAGCTCCTCGACCGTAGAGGCCGCGCTCAAGCGAGCCGCAACGAGACCCGGGACGAGGAGCAAGGGCGGCCGCGCGGTCCTGCTCGAGAAGGTCGGCAGGTTCTAAGAAACGCCTTCGGCTCTTGGCCCACCGTGGCACGGAGGCTCAGCGATGCGTTGCATTTGGAACGTAAAGGAGGATGTAGAAGCCGCCTGCGCCCCATCCGAGATCGCGCAACTTTGTGCAGCATTCCCAAAAGTTCTGGTCCCTCGTCGCGCTGATTGGCCAGAACCGGGACCAGTAAGGTATCGCAAGCCGGTCCTATGCGGGGTCGTGCAAACGGAGGTCCCAGATCACCCCTTCCCGGTCGTTCGGTGAACATCCTTCGGTGGATGCGCTCGGTTTCTCCGGGTGGCATCATGCGCGTGCGTGAGGGGTGACCCGCCGTGGGAGCGAGAGAAGGAGCGCAGGCATGAAGACTGAGGACGTGGGCATCTTCGTCGGCCCGGACGACGGGAAAGCCCTCCCGAATCCGATCGGCGGGAGGATGGTGGTCAAGGTCCGCGACGAGGACACCGCCGGAGCCTACTCTATGTACGACAACACGATCCCTGCAGGGTCTCCGGGCCCGCGGCCCCATATCCACCGCTACCACGAGGAGGCCTTCTACGTCGTAGAGGGGGAGTTGGCCGTGCGGGTGGGGCCGCGCACGATCAAGGCCCCCGCGGGCTCGTTCGTGGTGGTGCCGCAGGGCGTGGTCCACCAACCATCCAACCCGGGAACGGAGCCGACCAGGGTGTTGCTCACCTTTTCCCCGGCGGGGATGGATCACTTCTTTGAGGAGGCGGCTGAGAGGCGCATGCCGCTGCAAGCAGCGCCGACCGATCCGGCGGTCCTAGAGAAGCTCACGGCCTTTACCAGGAAGTACGGCTACGAGTTTGCGGAGTTCCCGCCAGAGCCGTAAGGCTCGAGGGTGCGGCCCAGGAGGGGGCGCGGAGGCACAGCCACTTCCGAGAAGACCCTTCTACGAGGTTCGGTGAATAGCGCAGGCTGGTAAGGGGTAGGAACTAAGGAGTTTTGGTCCGCTCGCCACTGTACCGGCCCGTCCTCTTAGCACTGCGCTTCGCGCTGTGCGTCTTGCTGGCGACGTTGCTCATTCTAGGCGACGTAACCGCCGCGCTGATCATCGCCGTCTTCCTCGCGCTGTCTTTCGCTCACCTCCTGCGAAGCGAGCGGCGGCCAGCCCTCTTCGACGTGCTCTTCGCGCTGGCAGCGCTGGCGGGGGCGCTGGGCTACGTGTTCGACCTCTTCGGCGAGATCGTTCCCTACGATGAGTTGACCCACGCCTTCACGACGTTCTCGGTAAGCCTTGCGTTCTACTTCCTGTTCTACGGGGGAGCCGTGCCCGAGCGGAGGGCCGTCGCGCTTGGTACCTCGGTGTTCACGCTGGGCGTCACTGTCGGTGCCTACTGGGAGATCTTCGAGTGGTTCTTCGTGGGCAAGTACACTCTGGCCGATACGATCAGCGACCTGCTCGTGGACAGCGCCGGCGCCCTAGTGGCCGCGCTCGTAGCGCTGGTGCTCCGCCGACGCGGTGATCGCCTTACGTAGCTTCCATATGGCCCAACTTCCGAGAACTCATCAGCTGAGACCGTCTGAGAGATCGAAACGGGTCCCTAAGCGGGACCCCACGAGCGGCTTAGAGGGGCCGAACACGCGGCCCGATCATCGTCCCGCGTCACCGAAACGCGGGGTCGGGATGCCCCCGGCTACGAGTCCGCTCCCAGCCGAAGGACGTATTCTTCGTCCTCCTCGCCGAGGATGGTGAAGCCGCACTTTTGTAGGACGCGGATGGAGCCGACGTTGTGCCTGGCGACCGCCGCGTAAAGGGGACGGCGCACCTCCACGCGGCCCAAGAACTGCGAGAGCGCCTCCGTAGCGACGCCCTTGCCCCAGTACTCGCCCCCATCCAGTAGCCGACCTCGCGTTCGCCAGAGTTCTCGAAGCTCACCACGTTGCCGGCCACGCGCCCGTCGAAGAGGACGGTCTTCTTGGTGACGCTCTCGTCGGCCAGGATCTTGGCCCAATGGGCCACGAAGGCGTCCCAGTCCCTGGGGGGAAGCCGGCCATGCGGTTCGCGACCGGCTCCCGTTGGTGCTCGAAGAACACGGGAAGGTCGCCGTCCGCCACGTCCCGCAGCAGCACGTCGCCCGTCCTGATGCTCGGTTCGCGCTTGGCCACGTAGCGTTCTCTTCGACCCCTCCCCGCGGTCTGGTGTGCGTGGTGCCCCGGGAGCATCCTACACGCCATTGGCGACCTTACCAACCCTCATTCACCGGAGATAGCGCAGAGACCGCCCGAAGTCGCTCGGGTGCGTGCCAGCCTCCTCGCCATGAGCCGCGCCATCGCCGCGTGGATAATAGGACGTCGGCGGGTGCGCCGAGCCTAGCTAGTGCACGATCAGGCTACCTCCTGTGGAATGGATAGGTGAGGCTCGTGGGCACAGCCGAAAACCTTGCAGACCCTCTCGGCGAGCTCCTCAGTGCCGAGCAACCTCTCGGGCTCTACGACCTTCC
>JALYGY010000049.1 GCA_030776865.1 Actinomycetota bacterium
GGCTCTGCTATTCTCCTGGCTGATGCGAGTGATCATGACCCACGGGTACATGCTCTCCGGTACCGGGAGCAACGTCTACGTCCAGAACTTGTGCCGTGGGCTTGTGCGCGAGGGCCACGACGTTCACGTCCTCTGCCAGGAGAGAGAGCCGCTGCGCTACGACTTCGTCAACGAGCACTCTAGGGTAGAGGCTAACTACATCGAGCGGCAGGGCGAGCAGGAGACCGCTTACCCCGGTCGCTGCGCGCTCTACCGGCCGGAGATCGGCGAGCTTCTCCCGGTCTACGTCTACGACGACTATCCGGGCTGGCGGGTCAAGACCTTCCTGGATCTCACGGACAGAGAGTTCGAGACCTACGTCGAGCGCAACGTCGAGGCGATACGCGCCGTGCTCGAGACGTCCGGAGCGCAGGCGCTCATCACCAACCACTCCGTGCCGGGGCCCATGATCGCTCGCCGCGCCCTCGAAGATACCGGCGTCCCCTACGTGAGCATCGTCCACGGCAGTTGCCTCCACTACACCGCCCGCAAGAGCGAGAAGTACCTGCGGGCTACCCGCGAGGGCCTGGAGCGAGCGAAGAGGATCCTGGCCCTCTCATCTCACAGCGCGGGCACCGTCGCGGAGGACCTCCCGGATCTGGAGGAGAAGACCTCGGCCCTCCCGGGCGGCGTGGACACCGACCTCTTCCGGCCCGACGCCCTCGACCTCCCCTCCCTTGAAGCCTTGAGCGGAGGCCCGGGGCGCGGCCCGGAGCACGACGCCGCCCTGGGGGAGGCCCTCCAACGCTCGGAGGATGCCGGGGAACTGACCGAAGCTCTCCGCGCGGTAGCTGGCTCCTACGACGCCCGCACGCACGACCGGGACATCGGGGAGAGGCTCGAGACCTTCCTCGCCGCGGAGGATGATTCCCCGCTCGTGATCTACGTCGGCAAGCTCATCCACTCCAAGGGCGTCCACAGCCTGCTGTCCGCCTTCGCCAGGGTGCGGCGGGAGACGGGCGCCCGCCTCCTGGTGGTGGGCTTCGGCACCTTCCGCGAAGGGCTCCAGGCCCTGTCCTGCTCTTTGAGCGCGGGCGACGAGATGTTCGTGAGGAGGCTCGCGAAGCTGGGCAAGCGCCTCGAAGGAGGGCCCGCGGAGCCGCTCGAGCACTTCGAGGTGCTGCCACGAGATGCGGCGGGGATGGAGGGTGGCGTGAGGTTTGTCGGCCCGCTCTACCACGAGGACCTCGCGAAGCTCCTGCCGGCGGCGGACGTGGGGGTGGTACCCTCCATCTTCCCAGAGACCTTCGGGCTCGTGGCGGGGGAGTTCGCCGCCAGCGGCGTCGTCCCGTTCGTGGCGGATCACTCTGGCTTGCGGGAAGCGGGAGAGATAATCGGGCAGGGCTTGCCGTTCGACCTCAGGGTCGGCATGAGCGGCTTCGAGGAGAACGTGGCGCGGGCTCTTATCAGCTACCTGGAACTGCCGGCGGCGGAGCGGCACCGGTGCACGGAGATCGTGCGCCGCAACAGCGTGGAGCACCTCAGCTGGGCGAGGCTGGCCGAGAGGCTCGTGGAGCTCGCCGGGTAGAACCCGAGGTGTTCCGTTTGCTACGGTATCTGGAACACGAGGATGTAGGCGCTGGAGATGAGGAGGGCGACCAGCGTCAGCGGGAAACCCCAGAGCAGGAACCGCCAGAAGCTGAACGTCATCCCCTCCCTCCCGACCAGCCCCGCGACGACCAGGTTGGCCGAGGCCCCGATCAGGGTGAAGTTCCCGCCCAGGCACGCCCCTAAAGAGAGCGCCCACCACAGGGGCTCTACGGTGGCGGCGTCGTACCCGCGCGCGCGGGCCAGCTCCTCGATCACCGGAACCATTGTCGCCGTGAAGGGGATGTTGTCCACGATGCCGGAGGCGAAGCCGCTGCCCCACATCACGACCAGGGCCGTGGCCGCCAGAGACTTGGACGCTGAGGCGAGAAACTCTGCCACCAGCGAGATATAGACTGGCTAGCGCTGGCCCGGACTCTCGGCGTCGTTCCGATCCCCCGATAGCGGGTCGCGCCACGACTCGTCGACGGCTGCGGGGGCCCTTATCCTCTCCCCCTGCAGGTAGGCGGCTCGTCCAACAACGTGCCCGGAGACCGGCGTGGTCAGGAGCAAGAACGCCGCGATCAGGACGACCCGCAGGACGATGTCGGGGCTCCCCGTCGCCGTCGAGGCCGCGAGCAACGG
>JALYGY010000050.1 GCA_030776865.1 Actinomycetota bacterium
AGTATCGAGGGAGCCCCTGCCAACCTGTCGCCGAGTTCCCTGAAAAACGCCAACCTCTAAGCCTCCTCGAATCTAGGCCGGGCCGAGACATTCTACAGAAAAAGTCCTCGGGGAGACCCGCGAGGGAAGGGGCCTACTCTACGAGCTCGAAGATCCTGAACATCGGCAGGTACTCGAGATGACTATGAGGCCGACGATGGCGCCTATCACCACGATCATCAGGGGCTCTATAATGGAGGTTAGCGCCTTGACTGCTGCCTCGACCTCCGACTCGTAGAACTCAGCTATCTTTTGGAGCATCCCCTCTATGTCCCCCGTCTCTTCGCCGACGGCTGTCATGCCGGTTACCATCGGAGGAAAGACCGCCTCGCCCTCGAGCGGCCTGTAGATCAGGATACCCTCCCTTATTGCCTCCAGGCTCTTGAGCAGGGCGTTCTCCACCACGTAGTTGCCAGAGGAGGTTGCCGTTATCTCCAGGGCCTGCAGGATGGGTACGCCCGCGGCGCTCAAGGTGCCCAGGGTGCGGGCGAAGCGGGCGAGGGCTACCTTTTGCACCACCTCGCCGATCTTGAGCGGAATCTTGAGCGAGACACGTCCCCAGACCTTCCTGCCCCGCTCGGTTTGTTTCCACCGGAGAAAGAGGAAGACGCCGGCGCCCATCCCTGCGTAGACGAACACCCCGAAGATGCTGGTGAGGATGCCGGAGATGCCCATCGCTAATAGGGTTGGGAGCGGCAGGGTACCGCCGAGGTCCTCGAACATCCTGGCGAAGATCGGAACTATAAAGATGAGCATAAACGAGGCCGCTAGGATGGCCAGGACGAGGACTATGATGGGGTAGGTCATGGCGCTCTTGACCTTGCGTCTGAGATCCGCCTCCATCTCCAGCTGCTCCGCGATGCGGAGGAGAACCTCGTCGAGGATGCCCCCGGCCTCCCCGGCCCTGACCATCTCGACGTAGAGCCTGCTGAAGACCCTGGGGTGCCGCTCCAGCGCCTCCGAGAGGACGAGCCCCGCCTCCAAGTCCTCGCGCACGGCGACGATAGCCTTCTTGAGCTTCGGGTTGCCGGTCTGCTCGGAGAGGACGTAGAGCGCCCGGAGGATGGGGAGGCCGGCGTTGATCAGAGTCGAGAACTGTCGGGTGAAGACGACGAGGTCGGCTAGCTTCACCGTCTTGAACGGGTCGAAAAGGTCCTTCTGAGCGACGCCCTGCTCTCTTATGTCTATGACCAAGAGCCCCTGCTGGCGCAGGGTAGCAGCGACGGCCATCGTGTCCGTGCCCTCGACCCGGTCCTGGAGGATCTCGCCCTGCCGGCTGCGCGCCTTGTAGGTGAAGGTCGCCACTACCCCCCGGTTTCTACCTCACTGTCGACTCCGCGATCAGATATCCCTTTCAGCATAAGGGACGATTTCTCAACCACTGTTCCTCCTCGTATGAGGCTCTTACGGGCAGCCCGGGTAAACCCGTTCCGCACTGCATCCCTGGCCATTTATCGTCCGCCGGATGCTCATGGTTTAGCCGATGGTGCCAGCGGCTCATAACCCGAGGCGGTTATCGGACAACCAAGATCAAAGCCTCCCAACCAAGATAATTCTGGCTACCCGGCCCAAGGTCGGCACCCGCGACCACTGGCATAATGCATCGACACGTACGCCTACAAGCCATGCACGCAGGGGGCAGGAAGCGGTCCTGCCGTCGCCACCATCGCCGTACCTTGCGACTCTCTTACAGCCAACCCACCGACCAGTGAGTGGTTCAACTTCAGGAACTTGGGGCGGCTAGCCGCCCCGAGCGAGATCCAGGTAGAGCCCCCACAGCTCCGGGCCCACAAAGAGGACGACAATCCCCCCGATGGCCATAAAGACTCCAAAAGGCAACGCATGCCGGCGTCGCATCTTCCCGACGATCATGAGGATCCCGCCGGTGATTGCTCCGCAAAGAGCCCCGATGAACACCGCCAGCGCCGCGTAGGGTCCCAAGAAGGCCCCGAGCATCCCGCCCATCTTCACGTCCCCCATACCCATGCCGCCGGGGTAGGCAAGGGCCAGCGCGAAGAGCCCACCCGCGACGGCGAGGGCGGAGACGACATATATCCACCATCTCTCCGGGCTCTCCAGCACCGAGAGCGTGAACCCGATCAATGCTGCAGGACCGACGATGACGTTCGGTAGCCGCCGGTGCTCGAGGTCGGTTACGGCCAGAGCGACGAGGACGAGAACCAGCGCGAGCGCCGAGAGCAGCTCGGGACCCAGCCCGAACTCGTAGGCAGCCCCCGCAAAGAGAATACTGGTTAGCGCTTCCACCAGCGGGTAACGGGGGGAGATGCGCGCGTTGCAGTTTCTGCACCGTCCCCGTAGCAGCACGTAAGAGAGCAGTGGCACGTTATCTCTGGGTTCGATGGGCTCGCCGCACGCCGGGCAGTGGGACGCCGGCCACACCACCGACTGGCGGCGGGGAACGCGGTGGATCACGACGTTCAGAAAGCTCCCCGCGATGAGACCCAGCAGACCTGCCAAGAGGACGATCAAAGCCCATCTCCAGGCGAGTGCGCCGCTACTGCAGCGGCGCTGGTGGCGCGAACGATCCCGTTAGCACCGGCAGTGCTCGTGCAAGGTGCCACCGACGAGGTCTCCTTTCTCGCTGGCTACCGATATTCTACTTCGTCACAGGGCAAGAACGAGAAATGCCAGACGCAAGCTCGCCGAGATCATGGACCCGCGCTGCGTAACAAGCTGCGCCCTCAGGAGAGCGAATCGCTCATCGCACGCACGTCAGGCGCTTCACCGGTCCAGATCCTCTGGGCCTGGACCCCCTGGTAGAGCAGCATTCGTGCGCCGGAGACCGCCGGGAGACCCCGCTCTTTGGCGAGGCGGATGAACCTGGTCTCTCCGCCGGGTCCGTAGACCGCATCGCAGACCGCTGCGTTCGTCCCCAGACCACCGACCGGCACCGGCAGAGGATCCTCCGGCTTCATCCCCAGGTAGGTGGCGTTGACGACGACGTCGGCTCCCCGGACCGCGCCTTCGGGGTCGGTAGCGTCGTGCACCGAGATCCCGGCGCCAGGGTAGGCCCCCCACAGCCTCTCTCGCAGCTTCACGGCACGCCACCGACTCCGGTTGACTATGCGCAGCTCCCCGGCACCCTCCCCGAGAACTGCTAGGGCAATGGAGGCCGCAGCACCCCCGGCACCAACCAGCAGTACCCTCGCCCCGTCGAGGCCCACCCCCGACTCCTCGCACGCCTCCACGAACCCGCTGCCGTCGGTGTTCGTGCCGCGCAGCCCGTCCTCCTCTGCCACCACCGTGTTCACGGCCCCCGTGAGCGCGGCCGCCTCGTCCAGCCCGTCGAGCAGGGGGAGTATCGACTCCTTGTGCGGCATGGTCACGTTGAAGCCCCGGAAACCGAGAGCTCTGAGACCGTTCACCGCCGCAGGGAGGACCTCCGGCCTCACGTCCAGCGCGACGTAAACGTAGTCCAGACCGGTCGCCGCAAAGGAGGCGTTGTGCATCCTCGGGCTCAAACTGTGGCCGACGGGATGCCCGACGACCCCGAGTAACCGCGTTCTTCCACTCAGATTCATCCCTATGTACCCGCTTGATCGAAAGCGCCCATGAGCGCCTGTCGGCGCAGGTGCGCCGGAGCCCGGGCGCCGCACAAGGCTACGTAGCGCTCAAGGTATTGTCGCCGTGTCTCAATCGTGCCCTCTTCACGCTGCACAGGTAAACCGACCCGAAGGTAGAGTGCGACTCTCTCGGCTTCGCCAACCATTGAGGACCATCTGGGATAGTATGTCAAGGTGGAAGAAGGTGAGGAAGACCAGGCTACGCTCGTGCTCCAGGCGAGCCTTTCTCAGCTCATTACTTTGGGGCCGGGACTCTATGCAGCCTCGGCTTCTCTCTTTCCAGAGCAGCGTTGGGAGGGGCGTATGGAAGAATTGTTAAATTTGTAAAGAACTCTTCACAGCGGTGAAGAAACTGTTATGCTGTAGTTGATTCAAAGTTCAATACTGAGGCAAGATGGAGGTGAGCGTATAGAGCGTGAGGAGAGCAAGGGTTTTTCGAGCAAACGCACAAAGAGAGAGAGAACGTCATCATTTGTAACGGGGAGGTAAAGAGTTGAGGAAGATAATGCTGTTGGCGGCGATGGTGGCCATGGTGCTGGCCGCCGCGGCCCCCGCGCGCGCCCAGAGCGTGGATACCGGTGACGCGGCCGGCGACGATCAGGTAAACCAGGGCGACGAGGTCGTCTTCAACGCTGTCTGCCAGAACATCCTCGGCGAGTTTGCGGCCACAACGGGTCAGTACGGTGGGGATGTGGACATCGATGCTGTGGGTGGGG
>JALYGY010000051.1 GCA_030776865.1 Actinomycetota bacterium
CGCCGAATGCCGCATCACCGGCTTTGTGCCGCTCTCCAACCCCATCGTCCGGTAGCTTCACCGCTCCCCGGCTCGGCCTATAATCGTACGTCGATCGGAATCGCAAAGGAGGGTGTTCTCGGTGTCCAAGGTGCTACTGTTCAGCACGTCCACGTGCTCCTGGTGTCGCAGGGCGAAGCGTTATCTCAAAGAGCGCCGGGTTCCGTTCAAGGAGGTCAACATAGAGCGCGACCCGGATGCGGCGCGGGAGATCGTACGCAAGACCGGACAGACGGGCGTGCCGGTGATCAAGATCGGGAACAGATGGATCGTGGGCTTCGACAGGGAGAAGATAGACAGAGAACTCGCCCGCAAGGCTTCATAAGACCTGGGGAGCTCCACCCGGCCAGGAGTCGGGTACCAGAAAAACACAGAACGCCGATCCTCGCACCGCTATACTGGTTCCATGCCCCTGCACGGCGTCTGCACCATAGCGCTCACCCCCTTTACCGAGGGGGGAGAGCTCGACGAGGAGAGCATCGGCTCGCTCTCCGAATTCTACATCGACTCCGGAGTCCACGGCATCACTGTGCTCGGGATCATGGGCGAGGCGCACAAGCTCTCGGACGCCGAACGGCGCGCGGTCGCCGAGCGGTACGCCGCTGCCATCCGCGGGCGCGTGCCGCTCGTGGTGGGCTGCTCGGCGGTCGCGACGAAGGTGGTCGCAGAGAGGGTCAAAGAAGCGGAGGAGGCAGGGGCGGCGGCCGTCATGGTAGCCCCGCCCAACAACCAGAGGAATCTGGACCTCGTCTTCGAGCACTACCGGCGGGTGGCCGAGGCCGCCGCCGTGCCGGTGGTCGTGCAGGACGAGCCGGTCAACACGGGCGTCGTCATGCCCGCGCCGTTTATCGCCCGGCTGGTGAGCGAGATCGAGGGCTGCCGCTACGTCAAGCTGGAGGAGGCCCCGACGACGATCAAGATCTCGAGCCTCTTGAAGAACGCAGCGTCCGAGGTAGGCGTCTTCGGGGGTCTTGGCGGGATGTACTTCTACGAGGAGCTCGTGCGCGGGGCTAACGGCATAATGACCGGCTTCGCCTACCCGCACGTCCTCGTCGAGACCTACCGGCTCTTTACAGGGGGTGAGAGACAAGAGGCCCAGGACTATTTCTTCCGCTATTTGCCCTTGATCCGCTTCGAAGCCCAGCTCGGCGTCGGTGGCGTAGGTATCCGCAAGGAGATCCTCAAGCTCCGCGGCGCTATCGCCTCCTCCCACGTCCGCTTCCCCGCGCCCACCCTCGACGAGGAGACGTTGCGCGAGCTCGAAGATCTGGTCGAGGCGCTCGAGCTGGCCGACTGAGCCGCTTGCGACTGCCGGATCACCGTGCCAGAATTCGGCCTCGGGGATGCCGTGCTTTTCGTTACGCTGGGAGGCACCGTTGAACTTCGACTACTCCGAGAAGGTCCGGAGGCTCCGGACGCGACTCGAGGCGTTCATGGACGAGCTCGTCTACCCGAACGAGAAGACCTATAGAGAGCAGCTCGAGACCGCCGGGGACCGCTGGACGGTGCCCCCGATTATGGAAGAGCTCAAGAGGGAGGCCAGAGAAGCGGGGCTCTGGAACCTCTTTCTCCCCGACTCCGAGTACGGGGCGGGCCTGACGAACCTAGAGTACGCTCCCCTCTGCGAGGTCATGGGCCGCTCCCCCATCGCCCCTGAGGTCTTCAACTGCAACGCCCCCGACACGGGCAACATGGCGGTCCTGGCGCGCTACGGGACCCCGGATCAGAGAAAACGGTGGCTCGAGCCCCTGCTCAGAGGTGAGATCCGCTCCTGCTTCGCGATGACCGAGCCGGACGTGGCCTCCTCGGATGCGACGAACATCCGGGCGCGTATTCAAAGGGACGGGGACGAGTACGTCATAAACGGGCGCAAGTGGTGGTCAACGGGGGCCGGGGACTCGCGGTGCGAGGTCGCGATCCTGATGGGCAAGACCGACCCGGAGGCGCCACGCCACGAGCAGCAGTCCATGATCCTCATCCCTCTCGATACGCCGGGCGTAAACATAGAGCGTACCCTCCCCGTCTTCGGCTACGACGACGCCCCGCACGGCCACGCGGAGATCTCCTTCAACGAGGTGCGCGTCCCTCTCTCGAACATGATCTGGGAGGCGGGCAAAGGCTTCCGGATAGCGCAGGGGCGGCTCGGGCCTGGCCGCATCCACCACTGCATGCGCCTCGTCGGGGCGGCCGAGCGGGCAATTGAGCTTATGTGCGAGCGGGTCAAGCGCCGCGAGGCCTTCGGGAAGCCGCTCGCCGAGCAGGGCGTGATCCAGACCTGGATCGCCGACTCCCGCATCGAGGTAGAGCAGGCGCGCCTGCTGACCTTGAAAGCCGCCCATATGATGGATCGGGTGGGCAACAAAGAAGCCCGCGCCGAGATCGCCATGATAAAGGTCGTCGCCCCCAACGTCGCCCTGCGCGTCCTCGACCGCGCGATACAGGCCCACGGCGGCGCCGGTGTCGCCGACGATCTCCCCCTCGCCTACTTCTGGGCCTCCGCCCGTACCCTGCGCCTCGCCGACGGCCCCGATGAGGTCCACCGCGCGTCGGTCGCCAGGTTGGAGTTGGAGAAGGAGCGGCTCTAGCGTCTATTCGGTATCCGCGACCACAGTATCGCGCCGGCGACGGCGTTCAGGGTGCCTGCCAGCAGCGAGATCATGATGATTCCGGGGCCGATGGCGGTCTCTGTTCCGCCGGGTGTACGTCCGTATTCGAGGATCGTGAACACACCGCTACCGATGCTGAACGAGCCCCATCCCCGAACCTCCGCGATTACGGCGAGCCCGAAGGCGGAGCAGAGTAGCAAGAGGCCGACCGCCAGAAAACCGAAAACAAAGGAGACGGCGAAGATTCTCAGCATTGCTCACTCCTTTTCTCGGGAGGATCGAGGACGAGCGCGAGGTTGCGCAACGCCTTGCGCCCGTCCGCGGCGACGGCGGTCATGCCGAGCAGGTTCAGGGACAGGATCTCCCCCGCAAACACCAGGTACTCCGAGTTCAGGAGACCGCTCATGAGCATGACGAGCAGGCCCGAAATCCCGGTTATCATGGGTCCTGCAGCAGAGACAAGGAATCCTTTGCCCGGCGGAAACTTTTCGGAGCCTTGTACACCATACACAAACGCCCTTACTCTCACGGTCTGTGCCGTAAAATGAGAGGGATGCAGCAGGAAGAAGCAATCTTGAGCCGGTGGCAGTTTATAGAGTTGTGCGTCGCTGGTATAGCTGGCTTATCGCTGCTCAGCTTGGCCGGCTGCGGGGGTAGCCAGGGTGGCAGCGGCGGTGAGAATGACAACGGGGACAGGAAGAAAGATGAGAAAGATGGCGGTGGCGGGGGTGCCGGTGGCGGCTACTGAGTCTCGGGTGGAAGATACGTAAAGAAAGGGGGCGCGGCACAGGCCGCCCCTCCTTTATTCCGGCACAGCTGGGGATGTGCCTTTTTGTCGTTGAGGCTTGATGATGTAGTGGTAGCGCCACTTCTGTTTGCAATTCCGGCCGCAAAACGTCTTATCCTTGCGGGTCCGGTAGGGCGCTCTAGCGCCTTTCGTCAATCCCGGATCTTTCTGCGGTTTCTCAAATTCACCTATACGGATGATCTTGTAACATCCCGGCCCCTTGCAGCGGGGCGCATTGCTGCCCTCCGACTTGAGCCACGCCATCTGAAGGTACATAGCGCCAAGCAAGGAGCGAAAACCCCAGCCTTGGGCAAAGTTCAAGGAAAGGGAGGATAAGGAATTGTTTTGTTGCCTCCTCATTCTGTGCTCGTCCTGCATGGTCAACCACAGTTCTCGCATGCGTCAGAAGTCGATTCTTAAACTCCTCACTCACTTGCAACCTCCCTTTCTCGTCCCTTGCCAACACTATAGCAAGTGGGCGATGAATCGGGGATGAATCCTTGTCGAGCACGCACAAAAGACCGTAGCCCGTAGGACCCCGGCCGGTAGTGGCTATTCCTCTGGCATCTCGACGGTCATCTCAAGGACCTCATCAGAGATACCAAGAGGCTCACCGTGGCGCTTGAGTACCACGATGGCCTCACCCAAGGTTGCGCCGGCTCTCAGAGACGGATCAAGCTCCCGCGCCCGAACTATGAGCCCCGCCAGATGGCGATGTAGGTCCGCCCAACCCTGGCTCTCCCTCATTCGAGCATCGTAAGCCTCGGCGAAAAACCTCGATACGCCGACTAACAC
>JALYGY010000052.1 GCA_030776865.1 Actinomycetota bacterium
GGGAAGAAAGCAGGTCTTGGTAGCGGGCTGGATCTTCGGGGTGCCGGTGCCCTTCATGATCATGTTCGCCCCCTCCTGGGGCTGGATCGTGGCCGCCAACGTCCTGCTCGGGGTCAACCAGGGCCTCGCGTGGTCCATGACGGTCATCATGAAGATAGACCTGGCGGGTCCGAGGCAGCGGGGGCTGGCGACAGGCCTCAACGAGTTCGCAGGCTACCTCGCCGTGGGTCTGACCGCCCTGGCGACCGGCTACCTCGCCTCCACCTACGGCCTGAGGCCCGAGCCCTTCTACCTCGGCGTCGCCTACGTCGTGCTCGGGCTCCTCGTCAGCTCCTTCCTCGTTCGCGATACTGGCGAGCACGTCCGGCTGGAACTCTCGGAGCACCCGCCCGAGCCGAGCCCCTTGAGCTTCCGCGAGGTCTTCTCGAAGACTTCCTACGGAAACCGCAACCTCTTCGCCTGCTCACAGGCGGGGCTGGTCAACAACCTCAACGATGGGATGAGTTGGGGCGTCTTCCCCCTTTTCTTCTCGGCCTTCGGCCTCGGCGTGGAACGCATAGGCATCCTCAAGGCTGTCTATCCTGCGGTGTGGGGAACATTGCAGGTCGCGACTGGGCCGCTTAGCGACCACTGGGGGCGCAAGGGGCTGATCGTGAGCGGCATGTGGGTCCAGGCCGCCGGGATATTCGTCACCATGACGGGGAGGAGCTTCGGGTGGTGGATGCTCGGCAGCATACTCCTCGGACTCGGGACCGCGATGGTCTACCCGGCACTCATCGCCGCCGTCTCGGACAACTCGCACCCCTCCTGGCGAGCACGCTCCTTGAGCGTCTACCGTTTCTGGCGGGACCTCGGCTACGCCGTGGGAGCCCTCTCCGCCGGGATCATCGCCGACACGTTGGGCATCTCGTGGGCCATAGGCTCTGTAGGAGCGCTGACCTTCCTGTCGGGTACGGTCGTCGCCGTAGCGATGCGGGAGAAAGGCAGATCGTAAACAAGAGAAAAGGAGAACGCGTATGACCACGCACGACGGAACGACGCCCGGCCTCTCGACGCGCTGCGTGCACGCCGGTGAGAAGCTGGACGCGCAGGGGGCTATCCACACCGCCCTCTACAACCACTCGACGTTCGGCTTCAAGAGCACCGCCGACTTGCTCGATGTCGTCGAAGGGAGAACCGAAGGCAACCTCTACACCCGCTACGGTTTGAACCCCACCGTCCGTTCCCTAGAGAAGAAGCTGGCAGACCTGGAGAACGGCGAAGCGGCCTTAGCCTTCGGCTCGGGCATGGCGTCCGAGGCGGCGACGTTCTTCGCCCACGCGAGCGCGGGTGACCACCTCGTCTGCATCGGCGACGTCTACGGCGGCACCTACGAACTCCTCTCCGCGAACCTTCCCGAAGTCGGGATCGAGACGACCTTCTTGCTGGCCGACGAGGTGAACGCGCTGCCTGCGGCCCTCACCGACCGCACCAGGATCGTCTTCTTCGAGACCCCCACCAACCCAGCGCTCGACGTTATCGACGTCCGCGACGTCGCAGAGGTGGCGAGGGCCGCGGGCGCCCTCGCGGTGGTGGACAACACCTTCGCCACACCGGTGAACCAGAACCCGCTCGACCTTGGAGCGGACCTCGTGATCCACAGCGCCACCAAGTACCTCGGGGGTCACAGCGACTTGACCGGCGGCGCGGTGGTAGGAAGCGCCGAACTGCTCGCGCCGATCTGGACCTGGCGCAAGAACCTCGGGCAGATGATCGCGCCCGAGGTCGCATTCCTCCTGGCCCGCAGCATCCGCACCCTCGTCGTCCGGGTCCGGGCCCAGAACGCCACCGCCCAGGCCGTTGCCGAGTTCCTCGAAGGGCACCCTCGGGTCGCACGCGTCAACTACCCCGGACTCGACAGCCCGGCTAACCCCGAGGTAGCCCGCAAGCAGATGCGCGGCTTCGGGGGGATGCTCAGCTTCGTCTACGACGGCGACGCCCTACAAACCGCCGCGGTGGTGGACAGGCTCAAGGTCTTCAGCATCGCTGCAAGCCTTGGCGGCGTCGAGAGCCTCGTCACCCAGCCGATCACCACCACCCATCACGGCATGACCCCCGAGGAACGCACTCGTCGCCGCATCGTGGACGGCATGGTTCGGGTTTCCTGCGGACTCGAAGACACGAGTGACCTGGTGGCCGACCTCGACCAAGCCCTCAGCGACGATCGCCGTCCACGGGCAACGAACGAGGCCGAAACGGAGGGTCTTCCGCACGCGCCGTGATGCCACAGGAACCGCGGGCCTCAGCCTATTCACATACGTCGTAGAAGGAGCATTCTGGGAAGTTCGGATGCAGGATTCTTGCTATGCTTACTATCTCACACAAAACGCGCAACAGAGGAGGATAAGAGCGTGGCTTATAGCGTGATGGTATGGTTGGTTGACCCCGGCGAGCAGGCGCACCAAGAAGCAGCGATGCAGCGCACCACCACTGGCCGCGCTCAGGCCCCCGGGGCTGCTTCGGGCGTTAATGAGCCCCCCGCCATCACTCGTATGCTGTATGGAGTCTATGAAAGCCTGGATGAAGCCAAGAAGGCCCTCTCTGAGATCTCTAACAAACTGCGACAAAACGAGCCCCTTGAGATAACGTCGGGGCCAGAGCACGCAAACAGGATCTTCCTCATCCCCGCCTATAGGGTCCACTACGTCGTCTGCGACGGCGTCGAGCGGCCGATGGATAGGAGGAGCTAAGGTCCCATAGGCCACTTCACAAATAAGGAGGGCTGCCCCTTTGCCTCTAAGGCAGGGGTATTCTAAGAAGTTCCGGAAGTTCGCAGGATGGCCTTACTCCCGAAAACTGAAGAGGTGCGACCCAGCGACGTCTGGTCAAGCTTACGATACGATCCGGACAACTCCGTCGCTGCCGTTGACTTCCAGAAGCTGGCCGTCTTGGATCGCGGCCGTAGCAGTGCCTGTACCCACCACCGCCGGGATGCGGTACTCGCGCGCGACTACCGCGCAGTGGCTCAGGACGCCGCCGCTGTCGGTGACCACGGCCGAAGCGG
>JALYGY010000053.1 GCA_030776865.1 Actinomycetota bacterium
CTCGGTGAGGAGTGCGTCATCCACACCCGCATGGTCGTGCGCGAGGACGCGATGCTCCTCTTCGGGTTCGCGACGAAGGAGGAGCGGGCGGCCTTCGACGCGCTGACCGCCGTGAGCAAGGTCGGCCCCAAGCTCGCTTTAGCGGTGCTCTCCTCGATGTCGCCGGCGGAGATCGCCGAGGCGGTCGCCCGGGGGGACGTGCTGAAGTTCGCTTCGGTGCCGGGCCTCGGCAGGAAGAGCGCCGAGCGGCTGGTGCTGGAGCTCAAAGGCAAAGACATCGCCGCCTTCGCGCCGGAGCCGGCGATCTCCGGCAATGGCGGCGGCGGTGGCGGCCCGTACATGGAAGCGCGCGAGGCGCTCACGGGCCTCGGCTACTCGCTCGAGGAGGCCGAGAAGGCGCTGAACAGCATTCCGCCCCAGGATAGCATCGAGAAGTACATCAAGGAGGCGTTGCGGCGGATCGGGAGCAGGCGTTGAACATGGAAGAGATGGATGACTTCACCGTTCGCGGGGAGGGCATAAAGGAGGAGGCTCCCGCCGAGCACCCGCTCGACCCGGAGGCGTTCCTCGAAGACGACGAGCCCACGCTCCGGCCGCAGACCCTCGACGAGTTCGTCGGGCAGGAGAAGCTCAAGGAGAACCTGCGTATCTTCGTGCAGGCTGCCAAGCAGCGGGGAGAGGCACTCGACCACATACTCTTCGCCGGGCCACCGGGGCTCGGGAAGACCTCGCTGTGCCGAATCCTCGCGGCCGAGATGGGCGTCGGGCTCACGACCTCGAGCGGCCCCAGCCTGGAGCGGGCGGGGGATATGGCGGCGATCCTGACCTCGCTCGAGGAGGGCGACTTCCTGTTCATAGACGAGATCCACCGCTTAAATAGGCAGATCGAGGAGGTCCTCTATCCGGCGATGGAGGACTACGCGATGGACATCGTGCTGGGTCAGGGACCCTCGGCGCGCACCATCAGGATGGATCTGCCGCACTTCACCCTGGTAGGCGCCACGACGCGCACCGGGCTCATGACCAAGCCGCTGCTCGACCGCTTCGGGTTCTCGGCGCGTCTCGACTACTACGCGCCGGAGGACCTCAAGAAGATCGTGGTGCGTAACGCGAGGATACTCGGCATCCCGATCACGGACGAAGGCGCGGAGCAACTCGCCCGTCGCAGCCGCGGCACCCCGCGCGTCGCGAACCGCCTCTTAAAGCGCGTCCGCGACTACGCCGAGGTCGTCGGCGACGGCAGGATAGACGAGGAGACCGCCAACGCCGCGCTCGAGATGCAGGGCGTGGACGATTTGGGACTCGACCGCACCGACCGCGACTACCTCGGACTCATCATCGACAAGTTCGAGGGAGGCCCGGTCGGGGTGGGGACACTCTCCGTGGCTCTGGGCGAGGCGCGGGATACGGTCGAGGACGTCTACGAGCCGTACCTGCTGCAGAGCGGCCTCATACACCGCACCAGCCGCGGACGGGTCGCCACGAGGAGGGCCTACGGCCACCTCGGCGTCCCGATGCCCGACGCGCGCTAGTCGGCGGTCCGCACGAGAAGGAGGACCGGGCTCTCCAGGCGTCCCGCCTCTCTCTGGGACCCTCGTTTTGAGTGGGTCGGTGGCCACTACCTGCACCGCGTGCTTGCCGGAACAGAGCCGCCGGCACGGTGCGCTAAACCTTGATAACGACGCGGCCGATAACGATGGCAAGGTGCGCAACGACCAAGGAAAGCTTGATCTCCTGAAAGACGGCGTGGGGGGCGGCGGGAACTTCTCCTTCGCCGCATTCACCCTCAAGCACGCCGAGTGCGGGGAGGGCGTGACCGAGCTCCGCCTCGGCGAGCGGTCGCTGCTGGCGTGGTGCCCCTCGTGTGCCGCCCTGGAGATCTTCGGGTCGCTCGACCTGCCATAACTTGACCGTCGCCGCGACGTTCGTCCGGTTCTCCGTCAAATCCGCATCCGCCGGTCGTAAGAACCCCCGCATGCTTAGAAGCCTGCGCCGGTGTGCGAGTATGCTGTCTGTGTGGTAAATACAGGGAGATGGTCGACCGAGACGGCGAGAGGAATTCGAACGTGGACTCGCAGGATTGGCTTGCCCAGGCCCCCAAGGTCTCCGACGCCCTCAAAAAGGGCGTGTTCATCTCGATCGCCACCTGGAGCGGCCGGGAGGTGGAGGGGGTGGTCTGCGACAGGGAACAGACCGGTCTGCTGCTGGACGTGCGCGAACCCGACGCGGACGCCGATGGTTACTTGTTCCTACCCTGGTCCAGCATCGAGCAGGTGAAGATCCGGGACGTGGCGCAGAGGCGGGTCAAGTTCTTGCAGAGCTAGAGGGGTGTAGCTGCGCGAAGCGCTTTCGCGGTCCCCGGCAGCGCGTTTTTTCCAGCGGTGTTGGCTCCTTGAGGAAAAAGATTCTATCAGCTCTTTCTATGTTTGAGCACAGCATGGGCCGAGCCGTGTGGGCTCGGTGAGCGGGGAATAGGGGAGACGTTGACGAACTGGAGGCGGACGATAGCGACGAGAGCGCACGCCGCCGAGGTGCGCTTCGACAGGATCAGGTTCGGGCTGAAGCGGCGGTTCGGGCTGCTGGACCCGTTCGAGATCCTGCCCTACCGGGGGCACGGTACGCCGCGCGAGCTCTTCCTCAAGGGCCGCGTCCTGGAGGTGACGGGCATCACCCGCGCCGGCCAGAACGACACCGCATGGCATAACCTGCGCAACATGGCCCGCCGCTTCGCGAGTGACGAGGTGGCCGGCGCGCGGGTGCGGGCCTCTTGCGGGAGGATCCAGACCGAGACGGTGGCCGACCAGGAGGGCTTCTTCGAGGTGCGCTTCGAGCTGCCGGAACCGCTCGCGGGTCCGACGAAGTGGCACCCGGTCGAGCTGGAGCTGATCGATCCAACATCCCCCGGCGGAGGAGTGGTGCGCTCGACGGGACAGGTTCTCGTGCCGAACGAGGCGCGATTCGGCGTCATCAGCGACATAGACGACACGGTGGTGCACTCCAGCGCCACCAACGTGCTGAAGATGGCCTGGGTCGTGCTGCTCAACAACGCCCGCACGCGGCTGCCCTTCGAAGGGGTGGCCGCCTTCTACGAAGCTTTGCGGCGCGGCGCGGACGGTCTAGCCCACAACCCGATCTTCTACGTCTCGAGCAGCCCGTGGAACATCTACGACGTGCTCGAGGACTTCCTGAACGTGCACGGCGTCCCCGCAGGACCGCTGTTCCTCAAGGACTGGAGCCCGACGGTCCTGGGGAAGCACAGGACGCACAAGCTGGACATCATCCGCAGGCTCCTGCGCACCTACTCCGAGCTGCCCTTCGTCCTGATCGGTGACTCCGGGGAGGAGGACCCGGAGATCTACCACCAAGCGGTGCGCGAGCACCCCGGACGCATCCGCGCGATCTACATCCGGGACGTCACGACCGCCAGGCGCGACGCCGAGGTGGGGGCCATCGCCAAAGAAGTGCGCGGCCTCGGGGTGGAGATGATCCTCGCCCCCGACACCGCCGTCGCGGCCGAGCACGCCGCAGCAACAGGCCTCATAGCGCCGGATGCCGCTTGAGGCCGTTCCTCCCCGTGACCGTCCTGATGGCCGCTCCTTCGCGGGGTTGCGGTTCATCCTACCGCTCTGGTACCGCAGGAACGGGGGTTGAGCGGCGTCTCCGAGCTCCTGCACGGACGGAGGCTCTCTGAGCTCTTAACCCCGACCGTATCCTTCCGGCCTGGTGACGGCTCCCTCGGAGGCGGAGGAGACGAGCGCGGCGTACTTGGCGAAGACGCCGCTCTCGTAGCGCGGCTGCGCGTCCTCCCAGTCCTTGAGGCGGTCCTCGATCTCCGCGTCGGAGAGCGCGACCTCCAGCTTCCTGTTCTCGACGTCGAAGGTTACGGTGTCTCCCTCGCGGAGGGCGGCTATGGGGCCGCGATGCGCCGCCTCGGGGGCGACGTGGCCGGCCATCAGGCCGCGGGTCGCGCCGGAGAAGCGCCCATCGGTCAGAAGCGCGACCGTCTCACCGAGGCCCTGGCCGACGATGGCGCCCGTAACGCCGAGCATCTCGCGCATCCCAGGCCCACCTTTCGGGCCCTCGTAACGGATGACGACCACGTCACCGGCGACGATCCGCTGTGCGTTGAGGGCCTCCATCGCCTCCTCCTCGGAGTCGAAGACGCGGGCGGGGCCTTCGTGGTGGAGGCGGGTGTACCCGGCGACCTTCACCACGCAGCCCTCGGGGGCGAGGTTGCCCTTGAGGATCACGAGCCCGCCCGATGAACGGAGCGGCCTCTCGACCGGCGCTATCACGTCTTGCCCTTCGTCCTCCTCGGCGTCCTCGACCTCCTCGGCGATGGTGCGTCCGGTGGGGGTGAGCTGGGCGCCGTCCACGAGGCCGGCCTCGGTGAGGCGTCGGCCCAGGAGCTTCGTGCCCCCCGCGCGGTCGAGGTCCACGGCGGTGTAGCGGCCGCCGGGCTTGAGATCGGCGACGATGGGGGTCCTCTCGCTGACCCGGTCGAAGTCGTCTATGGCGAGCGGGATCTCCGCCTCGCTGGCCAGCGCGAGGAGGTGGAGCACCGCGTTGGTCGAGCCGCCGCTGGCCGCGACCGCCGCTATGGCGTTCTCGAACGACTCGCGGGTGAGGATGTCTTGTGGCGTCAAGCCGCGGTTGAGCAGGTCCATGACGAGCCTGCCCGCCTCGACGCACACCTCGTCCTTGCGCGGATCGGTGGCGGGGGGGCTCGCGGAGCCCATCGGGGAGAGGCCGAGGAACTCCAGGGCCATGGCCATCGTGTTCGCCGTGAACTGGCCGCCGCAGGCCCCGGCGCCCGGGCAGGCGTGGTCTTCGAGGTCCTTAAAGTCGGCGTCGCTCATCCTACCCGCAGCGTGGGAGCCGACGGCCTCGTAGACGTCCTGGATGGTTACGTCGTGGCCTTTGAAGCGGCCCGGAGCTATGGAGCCGCCGTAGACGACGAAGCCGGGGACGCCGAGCCTGATGAGGGCCATCGCCGCGGCGGGAATGGTCTTGTCGCAGCCGACCAGAGCGACGACGGCGTCGAACATGTGGCCGCGGCCGACGAGCTCTATCGAGTCGGCTATGACCTCGCGGCTCACGAGCGAGGCCTTCATCCCCTCGGTGCCCATCGTCACGCCGTCGGAGATGGCGATGGTGTTGAGCTCCATCGGCGTGCCCCCGGACTCCCGGACGCCCTCCTTCACCCGTTCGGCCAGGCGCCGCTGGTTGAAGTTGCAGGGCATCGTCTCGATCCAGGTGTGGGCGACGCCGACTAGCGGTTTGCTGAAGTCCTCGTCGTCGAAGCCGATGGCCCGGAGCATCGCCCGGGCGCCTGCCCTATCTCGTCCCTCGAGGATCGTGCGGCTCCTGTGTCGGGTGTCGGTGGTCTCCATGCTCTCTCCCTCTTTGGATCGTACGAAGTTATCCGAGTATAGTGAGGACTAACACCGACCGCCACCTTCGTGCGGGATTGTAGAATGGCGCGGTGAAGAGGTCCCCTTTCGACGCGCGGATGCTCCTCGCCCTCGGGACCACCGTGTTCTTCTGGGCCGCGGCCTTCGCGGGGATCCGGGCCGCCCTCGAATCCTACGGTCCGGGGGAGCTCGCGCTGCTCAGGCTGCTCGTCGCCTCGGCCACGCTCGCACTCTACGCGGCCGTAGTGCGCATGCGGCTGCCGGAATGGCGGGATCTCCCGGCTATCTTCGCGGCTGGGTTTTTCGCGTTCGCCCTTTACCACGTCGGGCTGAACTTCGGAGAGCTGACCGTGAGCGCGGGCGCGGCGAGCCTCTTGATCAACACGGCACCCATCTTTACGGCGCTGCTCGCGACGGCGTTTCTGGGGGAACGCCTCAAGGCCGTGGGCTGGGTCGGGATGATCGTGAGCTTCCTCGGGGCGAGCCTCATATCCGTGGGGGAGGGGCAAGGCTACGGTCTCGACCTCGGGGCCGTGCCGATACTGCTCGCCGCCGTCTCCGTCAGCGTCTACCTCGTTATTCAGAGGCCCTACCTCGCGAAGTACGGACCCCTGACCTTCACCACCTACGCCATCTGGGCCGGTACCCTCCCCATCCTGTGGTTTCTCCCCGGCCTCGTCTCCGACCTGCAGAGAGCTACCTCAGAGGCGACGCTGGCCGGGGTCTTTCTCGGCGTCTTCCCGACCGCCGTCGCTTACGTTACCTACGCCTACATCTTCTCGCGGATGTCGGCGCCGGTGGCGGTCAGCTTTCTCTACCTCATACCGGCGATGGCGTTTTTGATCGCCTGGTTCTGGCTCGGCGAGGTGCCTACCCTCCTCTCGGTGCTCGGCGGCCTCGTGACCCTCTCGGGCGTGTTCATCGTCAACACCCGCGGTAGGCAGCGGTAGAATTACGGGGCCACACGACCGACAGGGAGGTTAGGGCATGGAGACCGAAGAGCCTACCCGGCACGTGATAAGCTCCGGAGCGCGAATAGGGCACGTGCACCTCAAGGTGGCCAACATCGAGCGATCTCTCGCGTTCTACCGGGACATCCTCGGCTTCGAGATCACCCAGTGGTACGGGGAGGACGCGGTGTTCCTCTCCGCCGGCGGGTACCACCACCACATCGGGCTCAACACCTGGATGAGCAGGAACGCGCCCCCGGCACCGAGAAACGCCGCCGGGCTCTTTCACCTCGCCATCCTGTACCCGGAGCGCCGCGACCTAGCGCAGGCCCTCCGCTGGCTCCTCGACGCCAACTACCCTCTAGACGGCGCCTCCGACCACGGCGTCTCCGAGGCGCTGTACCTGCGCGACCCCGACGACAACGGCGTGGAGCTCGCCGCTGATCGACCCGAGGAAGAGTGGCCCCGCGCCGAGGATGGCAAGCTCGCGATGGTCACCCGGCCGCTCGACGTGGAAGGCCTGCTCGCCGAGCTGAACGAGCAGGGAAGAACGTAGCGGCGAGGGCAGGACAGGCTTCTTTGGCGCCGCGATCGTGCTCGGGAATTGAGGGGGCGAGAAGATGACCAACCAGAGTAACAACCAGGGGCCGGGCGCGATCTTTATCGGTGTCGGCGTCCTGCTCATAGTGCTGGGCGCACTCTTTTTCGCGAGCCAGGCCATTGGTTTCGACCTCGGGCGCTTTGGATGGCCGCTCTTTGTCATCATCCCTGGACTCGCTGTGTCCGGCGCCGGCCTCGCGGTAGGAGGAGGCACCGGAGAACGGATCACTCCCCTCGGCGCCGGCGTGTCGATGGTCGGGATGATCCTGTTCTATCAGAACGTTACGGACCACTTCGAGAGCTGGGCCTACGCCTGGACGCTGGTTTTCCCCGCCGCGATCGGGCTGGGGCAGATGGTCTACGGCTCGCTCAAGCGGAGGGAAGGGATGGTCGTAACGGGCAGACGCCTGGCGCTGATCGGGGCTGTCCTCTTCCTCGTAGGGGCCTTTTTCTTCGAGCTGGTCGTCGGCATCAGCGGGTTCGGATTCGGTCTCAACCGTTTCGCCCTGCCCGTGCTGCTGGTGATCCTGGGCATGCTGCTTTTGGCCAGCGGGTTCTTGTACAGACGGAGGTGAGCTATCGCGGCCAGCTCGGATCTCCTACCTGGTTGGCCTCGGACCCGGGTAATAGAATAGCCTCATGAGCTTGGAAGGCATAGGCAAGCTGCTCATCGGCGGGGCGGCCGTGTTGCTGGTGCTCGGCGGTCTCTTCCTCCTGCTCGGTCGATTCGGGATCGAGCGCTTGCCGGGGGATTTCGTCTTCAAGCGCGGCAACGTCACGGTCTACTTCCCGATAGGGCTGATGATCCTGATCTCCATCGTCGCCACGATACTGCTCAACCTCTTTTTCCGCCGCTAGGGGAGCCCGTGCTCACCTCCGAGCTCGACTACGAGCTGCCCGAAGCCCTGATCGCCCAGAAGCCCGCCGAGCCGCGCGACTCCTCACGCCTTATGGTGGTAGACGTCGGAGAAGGCACGATCTCCCACCACATCTTCGCCGAGCTGCCGCGCTTCTTGCGCCCCGCAGACGCCCTCGTCCTGAACGAGACGAAGGTCCTTCCCGCCCGGATCGTGGCGCACAAGCCGAGCGGCGGGGAGGTGGAGCTACTGTTCTTGAGGGACCTCGGAGGCCCTTGGGAGGTGCTCGCCCGGCCCAGCAAGCGCCTCGGGCCTGGGCTCGTGCTGAGTGCGAGCGGGGAAGAGTTAGGGGTCGTAAGGGGTCTCGGCGGAGGACACTGGGTCGTGAAGGGCCGCGACGTGCGGGGGATGCTCCAGCGGAGCGGCCGGATGCCGCTGCCGCCCTACATCGAGCCGAGCGCGGAGGCCGAGAGGGCCTACCAGACCGTCTACGCCCGCAACCCCGGCTCGGCCGCCGCCCCGACGGCAGGGTTTCACTTCACCCGGAGGGTGCTTGCGGAGGCGGAGAGGGCGGGGGCCGAGATCGCACGCGTCACGCTGCACGTCGGCGACGGAACATTCGCCCCGATCAGGGTACGGAGCCTCGAAGAACACCGGATGCACGCCGAGTATTACAGCGTGCCCGACCGTACCGTCCGGACCGTACAAAAAGCTCGAAGGGTCGTCGCTGCGGGCACGACCGTGGCGCGGACGCTTGAGACGTGGGCGGCGAGCGGAGAGAGGGAGGGAGAGTCGCGCCTGTTCATCTATCCCGGCTACGAGTGGCTGGCGGTGGACGCGCTGCTCACTAACTTCCACCTGCCGCGCTCGACGCTCCTGGCGATGGTTATGAGCTTCGGGGGCAAGGGGCTCGTACGGGAGGCGTACCGGGTGGCGATCGAGGAACGCTACCGCTTCTACTCCTTCGGGGACGCGATGCTGCTAATAGGTGGCGGGAGGAACCTGTGGATTCCGCGGTCGCCATAGAAGTCGTCGCGCGCGACGGCGAGGCGCGCGCCGGTGTTCTGCGCACCCCCCACGGCGCGGTCGAGACGCCGGCCTTTATGCCCGTCGGGACGAAGGGTACGGTCAAGGGGTTGACGCCCAGCGAGTTGCGAGCGGCGGGGGCGCAGGTAGTGCTCGGCAACACCTACCACCTCTATCTGCGGCCCGGTCCGGACCTCATACGGGAGGCCGGTGGGCTGCACGTTTTCACCGGCTGGGGCGGGCCGATGCTCACCGACTCGGGGGGTTACCAGGTCTTCTCGCTCGCACGTACGCGCACGATCTCCGAGGAGGGTGTCGAGTTCGCCTCCGTCTACGACGGCTCGCTGCACACCTTCACTCCGGAGTTGACCACGAAGGTACAGGAGGACCTCGGGGCGGACATCGCGATGGTTCTGGACGAGTGTCCGCCGGCGGACGCGGGCCGGGAGTACCACGCCGATTCTCTAAGGCGGACGGCGCGGTGGGCTGCGCGCTGCAAGGAGGCGCACGGGAGGGAGGATCAGGCGCTCTTCGGAATCGTGCAGGGTGGGCTCTACCCGGATCTGCGGGAGGAGAGCCTGGATAGGACGGTCGAGATCGGGTTCCCCGGCTACGCCGTCGGCGGGCTCTCCGTCGGGGAGCCGCGGGGCGCGTTGCTCGAAACGCTCGCGATCACGGCGCCCAAGCTTCCTGCCGACAGGCCACGGTATTTCATGGGGATCGGGGACCCGGTAGGGATACTGGAGGTCATCGGGCTCGGGGTGGACATGTTCGACTGCGTGCTGCCGACCCGCCTCGCCCGCCACGGGGCGGCGCTTACCGCACAAGGGCGCATCAACCTCAAGAACGCCACCTACCGGCGGGAGCTCGGGCCGCTGGACCCTGAGTGCTCGTGCGAGGCGTGCACCGGCTACAGCCGCGCCTACCTGGCTCATCTGGTCCGCGAGAACGAGCTGCTGGGTCATCGCCTCCTCACGCTGCACAACGTCCGCTTTACCGTGGAGCTGTGCCGGCGGGCGCGG
>JALYGY010000054.1 GCA_030776865.1 Actinomycetota bacterium
GCGTTCGGCGTCGATGGCCGCCCGGCAACCGTCTCCGGCGGCGGTAACGGCCTGCCGGTAGCGCTTGTCGGAGACGTCCCCCGCCGAAAAGACGCCGGCCACACTCGTCATGGTGTGCTCGCGCTGGGTTATGTAGCCACCATCGTCCATCTCGAGTTGGCCCTTGAAAAGGGCGGTCGCCGGGACGTGGCCGATGGCCGCGAAGAAACCCTCCACCGCAAGCTCGCCTATCTGCCCACTCTTGAGGTTCTTGATCCTAACTCCCTCGACGGAGTCCTCGCCAAGGACATCCTCGACCACCGTGTCGGTGATAAAGGTGATCCTGGGGTTCTTCTGGGCCCTCTCTAGCATGATCTTGGACGCCCTGAACTCGTCGCGGCGGTGGATGAGCACGACCTCCGAGGCGAACTTGGAGAGGACGAGCGCCTCCTCCATCGCCGTATCGCCCCCGCCGACGACCGCTACCCTCTTGCCCTTGAAGAAGAAGGCGTCGCAGGTGGCGCAGCCGCTCACCCCGCGGCCCATCAGGCGCTGCTCGCCCGCCAGCCCGAGCCACTTCGCCTGCGCCCCGGTGGCGACTACGACAGTCCTGGCCAGGGTAGGCTCCTCCTCACCCTCGGCCCACAGCTTGAACGGGCGTCCTCCGGAGAAGTCCACTCTCTCTACGTTCTCCAGGCGCATCTCCGCCCCGAAACGGGCGGCCTGTGCCTCGAAGTCGTCCATCATGTCTGGTCCCATCACGCCTTCGCGATAGCCGGGGTAGTTCTCGACGTCGGAGGTGAGCATCAACTGCCCGCCGGCCTCAAAGCCCTGATACACCAGAACGTCGAGGCCCGCCCGCGCGGCGTACAGAGCCGCCGTGTAGCCCGCCGGACCGGAGCCCACAATCACCACATCATGAGGTTCAGACATCCTAAATGCTCCTCTTATATAAAGGTTTTCTAAACATCGTTATTCTATAACACCGCACAAGCCGGATAGCTTAACCGTTCACACCCCCAAAGCTACGTCCTCGCAGTGGTCGCGCCCGTCTTCCTGAATATGTATTATTTGAGCCAGCTACCTACAAGGAAGGGAGCACTATGGCCGAGCAAGAGAGGCACGCTCACGGCAAACCGGAAGCCGAACGCTATCACGCGGAGTACGTTCCGCTGCCCGGAGGCGAGGAGGGCGCCTCGCTGGCGGCCCTCCAGGAGGCGATCAACGAGAACGCCCGGCACAGCTGGAAGCTGATCAGCGTCACCCAGGACCCGACGAGCCAGGGCGTCTTCCTGGTGTGGGACACGACCGGCTTCTTCTCAGGCTAGATCTTCGCTGCGCGCTGGCCCGTTGCGAGGTAAGGGTAAATCTTTGCTTCGCGTAACGGCTCTGGTCTTCGTCGTCGGCGCGGTCGGCATCCTCCTCTGGCGAGCTGGAGAGGAGCCGATCCGCGCGCTCAAGATGCCCGAGTTGCGTCCGGCCCCCGGCATCATCGCGGTATCGCACCCGGCCTCCGAGCGAGCCCTGGCGTTCGAGGAGATGCGGATTGGAAGCTTCGAGCGGCCTGAGAGCGTGCCGGATTACGAGGTCCTGGAGAAGAGACCGACCGGGAGAGCCGGCGCCCGCTCCGCGCAGCTCCTGGTGGACACCCGCTCGCGCAGCCAGGAGGACTTCACGCTCATCACCCGTGACCTCAAGGCCCACTACGCCGACTACGACGTCGTCTCGGTCGAGTTCACCGACTCCTCGGTCCTGCTCGACTACCAGGGCGGGGCGGTCATCGTCAACACTCCTTTAGGCGCCAGCCGCGCGGGCTTTATCTACGCCCCGCCCAACAAGGGCTACTACGTCAAGGCCGACGACTAGTTTTGGCAGCCTCACTCCTGCCAGCTCACCAAAAACCGTTCTTGCTCGGGCGTCAAGGAGTCGGCCCCCATGCCCACGGCGTCGAGCTTTATGCGGGCGACCTCGTCGTCTATCTCCTTCGGGAGGAGGTGCACCCTGTTCTCCATGGAGGAGTGATTGTTCGCAAGATGGTGGGCGCACAGGGCTTGGATCGCGAAGGTGAGGTCCATGATCTCGATGGGGTGTCCATCCCCGGCCGTCAGGTTGACGACCATGCCGCGCCCGACGAGGTGTAGTTTCCGGTTGTCGCCCAAGGTGAACTCCTCGACGTTGCGGCGAACCTCGCGGACCTCCGAGGAGATAGCCCTCAGGCCCTCGACGTCGATCTCCACGTCCACGCCGCCGGCGTTCGCCAGGATCGCGCCGTCGGGCATCCGCTCGAAGTGCTGGGTGGAGAGGACGTCCCGGCTCCCGGTCGCTGTGATGAAGACCTCCCCGATCTGTGCCGCCTCGAGCGCGGGCAGCACGTCGAACCCGTCGGCGTAGGCCTCCAGGCCCCGCACCGGGTCCACCTCGCAGACCGTCACCCGGGCACCCAACCCCGCGGCGTAGCGGGCGATGCCCTTGCCGCACCACCCGTAGCCGAGCATAACGAGGCGCTTGCCGCCGACCATCAGGTTGGTGTTCTGCATGATCGCCGTGATAGTGGACTGGCCGGTCCCGTAGCGGTTGTCGAAGAGGTACTTGCACCGGGCGTCGTTGGCAGCGATGACCGGGAACTCCAGGACACCGTCGCTCTCCATAGCCCGGAACTTGGCGACGCCGCTCGTCGTCTCCTCCGAGGCCCCGCGTATACCAGAGAGCAGGTTGCGGCGGGTGGTGTGTGCGAGCCGCACCAGCCCCGCCCGGTCGTCTATAAGGACCGCCTCGCGGCCCTCCAGTGCCCGGTCCAGCACCCGCTCGAGCTCCCTGTCGGCCTCCTCCGGCGGGTTGTCTGAGGAGGCGTAGACCGAGACGCCCCGCTCGGCCAGAGCCGCGGCCACGTCGTCCTGCACGAAAAAGGGACCGGGGCTCGCCACGGCGACCTCCGCCCCGGCCTCCGCCAGCACCACCGTCAGGTAGGCGGTCTTCGCCTCGATGGGGAGGGCCACCCCGACGCCAAGGCCCTCGAAGGTGCCGTCCTTGAGGTACTCATCGCGGATGATGTTCAGAACCGGCGAGTGCTCCGCGGCCCAGTCGATCTTCTTGTGTCCGTCCGGCGCGAGGCCAGGGTCCCGGACGATGGATTCTCTGTGCATATCCTTCCTTTAAGCTCTGGATTCCTCGCCTTCGGCGGTTATCGTCTCCTCGATGGCCTCGACCTGCTCGCGGCCACCGAGCATGAAGCTGCCGACGAGGACGAGGAGCAGGAACGGGATGACTGCGAGCCCTACGCCCAGGTTCTGGGGAGCTTGAGCGCCGAGACCGAGGAGCAACCCCACGAGTGCGCCGCCGAGGCCGCCGATCCACACCAGGATGGCGCCTGTCCTCTGGAGCCTGGAGGCTGAGACCTCTTCCGGCGCCATTATCTCCGTCCAGAGGAGCCCCCACCGCTTCACGCGAGGATAGAGGGCAAGCAGGAGGACCGGTCCCAATACGCCGGCCATTATGGCGTTATTGAACACGATGAGGGCGAGCGCCGCGGTGAACGGGACGAGTCCCAGCAGGTCTATCCACCACGAGATGATGACGGCGCACACCACCGAGGCCAGGATAACCACCGCAATGTATACCCCAAGCTTCTTTCCGGTATCCACGTTGGTCTCCATGTTCTCATCGCGCCGGAAGAACGCGCTCCATATCTTGTACGGCAGCAGAGCCAGGAAGAAGTTCCCCACGAAACCACCGACGCTCCCGATCGTCAGGGTGCCAAAGAAGTCCC
>JALYGY010000055.1 GCA_030776865.1 Actinomycetota bacterium
GATAGGGTCGCACCCTGAGCACGCTGCAGACGCCGCCGCGGATAGGGAGGCGCTCTACGGGGCGGAGGTGGACCACAAGGCCCTGACGGCCATGCGGCTGAACCCCAAAGGCGGCTACCACTACGCCAGGGTCTCCAACCCGCTGCACACGGGTCTAGCCTGCAGGGCCGAAACGTCTCATGAGATTCATAATGGGTAGATCAAGCACGTTCTGAACGTATACGAGCAGGAGAAGGTAGCGCTGGAGACCAGCGCGTGCTTGCCCGACCGGAGGGCTGATGCGGCCTGCGACGCCAGGACGTCTTCTGGGGACGCGATCATGACCGCGTCGACTGAAGCGATAGCTTTTGGCTTAATCGCGGTAGTCAAATGGCCGCTATGCCAACTGCAGATAACTGCAAGGGGGCGGCACCGCGAAGCAGAAGGTAAACAGTTTCGCACGGTATCGAGTCTAGATCGACGCGGGTTGGAACCCCACCTACCGCTGCCATTGGCAGTCGGTTAGATCTCTTCTGCTCATGAGGTACAGGTTAATGTAGTTTGCCGACAGGCCCTTAGGATGGATTGCTCTCTAGTTGGGCCTGGAATAGCGGCCTGAGATCTTCGAGGCGCTCGTAGATCCACCACAGGTAATTGCGGGTCCCACCCTCGCGCAAGAGGTGGAGGTCTTTGAGCTCAGGGTCGTCGAGGAAGGCCCTGAAGGACTCCTGAGAAGGCCACTCGACGAGGATCATTACCGTGCGTGCGTCTGTGCCTGGGTCACTCTGCAGGGCCTCCTCCAGCGTCCCCAACGCCACGACCTTGCCGCCGTGCTTGGCGACGGCTTCGGCCGAGCGGCGCGAGTAGCGGCGATAAAGGTTGTTCTCTTCGAGATCGAACAGGTTCAGCGCGTAGAGGGACATCACCTCAACTCCCTTCCCTGGGCGCCTCTACGAGAGGCTCAGAGTGCATAGTACAGCTACCACCCAGAAACCTACCAGAGCCGTGAAGGTGCCTCCTTCCGTCCTCTAGGGTACGGATGAAGTTTGCTCGCGGCCCAGCTCCCTGTCGAGCACGTCCCCCCGGACACTGTGTGCGGGACCGAGGTTGTGATAGCGGAGGTGCGACGAGGTTTTGTATGGTAGCTCCCACTCCTATTCACTCAGGATCTTCTTCACCGAAGCGGCGACGGCCTCGCCCAGCTTGCGGTGCTCTCCACCCTCGAGATGTATGCCGTCACGGTCGCTTGCCCGTACGACTTCACTGGCGTCCAGTAGCATGCACCCATACTTTTGTGCCACCCGACGATACTGGCGAGAGAACCCCTTGGACTTCTCCTCAGCGCCCGCGAACATCTGGGCGAGTTCGGTGAGGTGGCCCACCGGAGGTGGGCTCACCAACAAGACCCTCGGGGAGGTTCCGTCAGGCCTCACGCCGCTTCGTTGGGCGATGCTGACCAAGACGCCCGCTCCGTCGGCAGCATCGGAGGCGGAGGCGAAGAAGCGCGCCTTGAGGTCGTTAACGCCGAGCGCGATGATTACCAGGTTCAAGGGCCTGTGGGACTCTAGGCATGGTCTTAGGTAGTCTTTGCCATTCTTGTACTCTTCCACGGGATCCTCCCGAACCGTGGTCCTGCCGTTGAGCGCTTCTTCGATTACCCGGAAATCGTCCCCCAGTTCGCGAGCCAGCACGCCTGTCCAGCGCACGTCTTCGGGAAACCTGTTCCCGGTGGCGGGTTCATAGCCCCAGGTGTTGGAATCGCCGTAGCATAGTATCCTCCTCATTCCTCTCCCTTTCCCCCTTTGTTCGGGATGACGTCTCGTCGCCGACGATACAGCAAAGTCTGGACCGCACACAAAGCGAGGAGGCCGTAGGCTACATAGAGGTTTCTCCTCAACACTCGGGTCAAGACAGCAGATTCTTGTTGATCGAGCGGGACGCTGAACACCGCACGGAAAGCGTCATCCGGAGCCAGGTGCTGTGCCGCCGCCGGCGTAGCGGTAGGCTTCCACCACGAGCCCAGCGACAACCTCGATCTCCTCTGCATCCCTCGGCGCGTAGATCATCACCACGTTCTGCGGTATGTAGCCCATGCGGGCCACGGGATGTTGCTCGGCCCAGCCCTTCTCCACAGCCTCTTGGGCGACTTGCGGTGGCAGCGCGGCGTGCAGGCTGCCGTCGGGCATGGGGTGGA
>JALYGY010000056.1 GCA_030776865.1 Actinomycetota bacterium
AGCCTCGCGGAGTTGAGGGTGGAGCTACGCAAAGCCAAAGAGCGTTTGAGACACAAAAGAGAGGTCATCCTTGGTTGCATCAGGCAGCCGGGCTTTGAGGTTTAGATGTCTATGATGAGATCAGTAACAGGCTAAGGGAGCGAGGTAGCTTACCGCTGGACGTTCCGCGGCACCCACCAGGGCAGGTTCTTCGGTGTTCCTCCCCAACGTGGTGCATCGTCTCACTTTGTCAAAGGGCGAACCCGGGTAGAATTGTCCGGTGAGCGAGAAGACGCGGAGGAGATCCCTCCAGGCACCACGCAGAATCCGAGCCTACTTGGCGGCAAGCAACGAACGCCCGGTACTCCTGCTCGCTTCGAGCGAGGAGGACGCCCAGCGGTACGCCCGCGACGCGGCGTGCTTTACTGACGAGGCGGTGGTCCACCTGCCCTCCCGCGGCGTCGCCTACGGCGACGTCTTCGACCCTGCCCAAACCCGCGTCGGACGGCGACAGCGCGCACTCCACTCGCTGAACTCCGCGCGCGTCGTGGTGGCGGGGCCGCTGGCCTATATGGAGCGGACGCCGCTCTACGAGCCGCTCAACCTCTTTGATGGGGCGGAGATGGAGCTCGATAGGGCGCTCGAGCGGCTGGTCGGGCTCGGTTACGAGCGGGCGGATCGGGTCTCGCGCCCCGGGGAGTTCGCGGTGCGCGGCGGGATCGTGGACCTCTTTTCCAGCACCCGCCGCTCGCCGGTGAGGGTCGAGTGGTGGGGAGACGAGATCGAGAGCGTCCGCGCGATCTCCCTGGCTACCCAGCGGGTCGTGCGCGAGCTCGAGTCCGACACGGTCTACGCCGCCCGCGAAGGCGACCTCGCGGCCCTGGCTATGACGAGGGAAGAAGAGTTCCCCGAAGAAGCCCGCCGGGGCGTGCGCGTCCCGGGCCTCGACAGTTTATTACTGACCTTGCGCCCCGTCTCGCCGCGCAGGCTCCTACCGGAGGGCGTCGAGGTCTGGCGCGAGGAGCCGCAGGAGGGGGTCCCGGATGGCGTCGAGGGGGTCGTGCGGGAGCTCTACGACCCGGAGGTGCAGGAGGCAGACGTCGCGTTTACTTCCGGGGGGGGTGGAGAGCTCGTCTCGGCCCCGCCGGTCGCGGCGTTCGCTGCGACCCTTAGGGAGGCGGCCCGGCGCCTCGACGCTCTGGTGGACGATGGTCTCGCGGTCTTCGTTGCGTGCTCCTCGAGCGGGGAGGCGCGACGGACGGTCTACGCGTTCGGGGAGATAAACCGCGAGGTGCGGGAGGTCTCTCGGGTGGATACGGGCCTACCACCCGGGCTCTACGCGGTGGGACGCGAGAGCGAGGAGGGGTTCACCTACCCCGAAGGCGGCGTCGCCGTACTCCGCCGGGACTCGCTCTTCGGACGCCGGCGCGAGGCGCGCCGGCGTCCAGGCCGGACGCTTACCTCCTTTGCGGATTTAAAGGCTGGGGACCTGGTGGTGCACGCCGCGCAGGGCATAGGGCGCTTCGAGGGGCTGGTAGCGAAGGAGGTTCTGGGGACTACCCGTGACTACATGCAGGTCACCTACCGCGGCGGGGACACTTTGTTCGTGCCCTACGAGCAGATGGAGCTCCTGCACAAGTACGTCGGCGGCGAGGTGGCCCGGTTGGACAGGCTCGGAGGGACGACCTGGGCGCAGGTCACGGACCGGGTTCGCAGCAGGGTCAAGGCGCTCGCCGGGGAGCTCCTGCGGCTGCACGCCCTCAGGGCCTCCGCTCCGGGCTTCGCCTTCCCGGAGGATACCGGATGGGAGAGGGACCTCGAGGAGAGCTTCCCTTACCAGGAGACCACGGACCAGGCGGCGGCCATCGCCGCGGTAAAGGCGGACATGCAGGAGCCGCACCCGATGGATCGCCTGGTTTGCGGGGACGTCGGCTTCGGGAAGACCGAGGTTGCCGTGCGGGCGGCCTTCAAGGCGGCCCTGAGCGGCAAGCAGACCATGATGCTCGCGCCGACCACCATCCTCGTGCA
>JALYGY010000057.1 GCA_030776865.1 Actinomycetota bacterium
CAACTGCCCGCTGGACCGCCTGACGGATCCACCACGTAGCATAGGTCGAGAAGCGAAAGCCCCTGTCGGGGTCGAACTTCTCGACGGCCTTCATCAAACCTATGTTTCCCTCCTGGATGAGGTCCTCGAAGGGAAGCCCCATCCCCCTGTACTTTTTGGCGACGCTTACCACGAGACGCAGGTTCTTCTCTACGAGCCTCTGGCGGGCCCGCTCGTCGCCGGCCTTACCCCGCCTAGACAGATCTATCTCCTCCTCGTGGGTGAGGAGCTGGCCCTTGTCGATGCGGGCGAAGTAGCCCGGAATGAGCTCCGGGGTCTCCGACCCAGGCTCCGGTCGTCGGGTAACCATCGTTTCCATCGTCTCCATATAAGATCCCTCCTGCACTCTAAAAACCCGCGCCCCCGCAGAACAGCCCCTCAACGACAACATCGACCGCCGAACAAGGTCGCCTCACGGGCACCGAGCACAACTCGCCCATCGCGGCCGCGGCCCTGATTGTTTGAAGCTGGATAAGAAGGATGCGGGGAAGCCCACGCTTCTTATAACATCTTTGCAACCGTATATTTTAGTCCCTGTGGGGCGAGCTGTCAAGCCTTTGGGGGGGGTCCTCGCTCGAGGATAGGCGCTTCTCGTGAATAGATCAACACAGGTAGGCCTCCCTGGGCGCCAAGAGATCAAAGTGCGTACGTCATAGTAGCCCGGTGTCCACCACCCCCTTCCTCGCTTCACCCCTACTGCGGGCACCGGACCGGTAACAGGCGGCACGGGGTGCCACGCCTCCTACTTGCCCTGGTGCCGCATCGTCCCCAAGGGCGCAGTGGGAACGCTCTGGGCCTTCTGTCCCATAACGCGGGCGCAGTCTCGCCCGGCGGTCCTCGGAAAGCCTCCGCTCGTTCGTCTATCATCTTGGGCCTCTATTCGAGTTGCGCCATGTGGTCTGAAGGCGGTTAGCCTCGCGTATAGTTAGGCTATGGGCGAGGGTGCGTCGAGAGTTCTGGAGAGGAGGGCAGGATGAGGTCGTCGGGGTGCCTGAGCCTGGTATTCATGCTGCTCGCGGCGTCGGTGGCGACGGCGCTCACCGCGGTAGGTCTGGTCCTCTTCTTCTCGTTAGCTGCCCTCTCCTTCGAGCCGTCGATGGGGATCGAGACGATCCTCGGGACGGTGGTGGCCCTTATCGCCGGCTACTTCTTTATCCGCGTGGGCTTGAGCGTCTGGCGAGACCTCAAGAAGTCCCGAACACCATCCAACCCAACTGCTGAGGATGAGGACTCGGGCGGCGAGAACCTGTAGCTGACATCCACTCTGACGCCTCCGTCTTCGCCGCGGCCGGCGCTAATTTTGTCGATGAGTAGCTTTACCAGCTCGCGGCGTTTGCGGAAGGCTTCGTCTGTGTCTTGCTCTACTTCGACGAGGTTCTTGCGCAGGGTGAGCAACCAGGCTTCGGTGTTTCTGGCCACGAGCCTGGCCTCCTCCACCATGGGGAGCTCGGCTTCGGTGGCAGAGATAAGAAGGCGCAAGGTTGTCCGCTTGGTTCTTGAGGTCGGCCAGCAACACCTCGGCCTCCTCTTCGGAGGCCAACCCGCGCGTGTAGAGGCGTGATCGGTTTGGCGCTTTGGCGCGTAAGATGAAAGTGGAGGGGCCGGGGAGAAAGGAAATAGCAACAAAAAGCCCCGGCCCTCACCAAGGAGGACCCGCTAGGAGCTCGCGGGCACGTCGAGGTAGGCTACCTCGAACTCTTCCCTCGTGGGTTCCTCGGAGAGCAGGCCATCGAACTTGTCCCTAAGCTCCGATCCTGGGCGCCACGGTCCGGTGGTGGTCCAGGCGTCCGCATCGCCCTTGATCATTTACCGCGCATCCTAAGCCACCAGGGCGTGGGCTGTGCGCCCTCCTGTGCGTCCTCGACGAGCCGGCTGGGGTTCTACCCCCGGGCTGCGGCGGGGCCACCTCAGGCGCTCCTGGTGGCTCGGAGGGCGCCTCGAGCACTCTTAGTCGAGGGCCGGACGTTCCGGACTCTCGCCTGGCCGTGGGTGGCCGAGTTCCTCGGGTGGCAGCTGTGCACCCAACTGCCCAACGCGCATCTGCAGCGCTAGATTCACCCGGTCACGCAGGTTCACTAACTGCTCGGTAGACGCCTCTCTGAGGTCCTGGTCACTAAGCAGCTCCTCTTCGGCCGGCCGCATACTCCTCCTTCTTGCCGTTGGTCACCAGTAGAGTACACCTCTCATCCCCGACCATCCTACGCCACCAGGACCGGGGCCCGCGCCCGTTAGGAGCCATCCTCGCCGATCTGAAGGCAGGAGGCCCGGCAAAAGACCCTCCGGGGTGACGCCTCTCCTGGAGACAGCAGGTACGCTACCAGAAGCCACCAGTTACCTTAGTAGTGCGGGTCTCCTGAGCTACCCTTCACCTTGTCTGCGCCCTGGGAAGTGAGCCGGAACCGCCCGTTTGTGGAAGACCAGCCCTCCGCATCGCCCTGCTCCTGGAGATCTTCGATCGTGCTCGTCAGCTCGGCCTGGACGTCTTCGTCGCGGACTTTCAGCCCCATTACCTTCGCGACCTCGTGTACGTGCACCGAGGAGGAAGGCCCGCCTTTGGGCATGGCCACCTCGTATGCCGCCCGCAAAAATTGCTGACGCTTCTCCTCCGATTCGCGCGCCATTATTGCCGCCGACCTCCTTCCCGTCGTGTCCCCGCCCTAATAGCTTGTGGCGGCCTCCGTGGCGTCATCGATGCTGTAGACATCACCACCCCTCTCTGGCTCCGCCTTGCGCATGGGGCTAGCTTACCCTCTACCCACCCGCATGCAACAGCTTGTCGGGCCGGCAAGCGCCGTCCTGCTCGGGTTACAAGCTAGAAGACGTAGACCGGCGCGCCCCTCTTCATGTACCTCTCGCCGGCCCAGCACGCCAGAGCCACGGAGAGCACCAGGTCGTCATGGTCGCCTTCGCGCCAGGCTTCGTAGAAGTCGTGGGGCGTGGAATTGTGATCTTCATGCGGAAGTTGAGGAGCTCCTTTACAAGCGTGTTCTTTAGCGGCAGAGCGTCGGCTATCTTCAGCTGGCCGTTGTGGAGCAACACGAGCGTTGCGGAGATCAGGTCCCGCTTTGGCACCCTCACGCCGCCCTCCGGGCTCTTCGTCACCGAGTCGCCCTCGGGGGTACCGAGCCCCAAGGGGCATCGCCAGACGGAGGGTAAGGGGGAGCGAGGTCCTGCCGGGAACGGCGGGCGTTGAACCCAGAGGCCGCCCCGGCGGAGCCCACGCGCGACGCGCCCCGGGGCCGGTACCCGAGCGCGAAGCCGGCCCTTCCGGACATAGCCGAAGAGAGGAGCGCGCTCAGTACGCCGACTGCCGGCTCCGAGCGCTACCCGAGTAGTCGCGGAAGCGGATTGTGAGGAAGGCTAGGTGGGTAAGATCACGAGGACCTGGAACGGACGAGGCGAAGTGAGCAGCTTTAGCGTCATCATCCCGGCTTTGAACGAGGATCGCCACGTCGGCGCATTGCTCTCCGATCTTGCCGTGCAGACCAGGAAGCCGGACGAGGTGATCGTCGTGGATGCGGGCTCCACCGACGGCACCGTCCAGGTGGTGCAGCGGTTCCCGTTCGCGCGATTGCTAGAGAGCACGCCCCCCGTGGCGTGTGGGAGAAACCTGGGCGGCCGGAGTGCAACTGGGGACGTCTTGATCTTTCTCGACGCCGACGTTCGGCTCTCGGAGAGCTTCCTGGAGGATCTCCTCGGGGAGTTCGAGAATAGGGGGCTCGACGTGGGCTGTCCACTGTACGTACCCTATCGTTCCACGCCTGCGGTAGAGGCTTTCCACACCATCTTCAACCTCGT
>JALYGY010000058.1 GCA_030776865.1 Actinomycetota bacterium
CTCGGGCTCGAAGGGATCGGAGGGCGCATGATCGAGGACCTCTCCCCGGGTCAGAAGCAGCGGGTCGCGATCGCCGGGGCCCTGGCCATGCGGCCGCACTTCCTCATACTCGATGAGCCGACCTCGCTCCTTCCCACCCCGGTTGCACTGCGCCTGATCTCCACGGTCAGAGAGATGGGCCGCCGCGAGGGCATGGGCGTCCTCCACGTCACCCACTCCATGTCCGAGGCCGCCCTCTTCGAGAGGGTTGTCGTGATGGACGCGGGCCGGCTAATCATGGACGGAACCCCGGCTGAGATCTTCAGGCGCGTGGACGAGCTGCGCGAGGTCGGGCTGGACGTCCCCCTTGCGGTGAGCCTCGCCCACCGGCTGCGCACGCGCGGCGTGGCACTCGAAGGCGACATACTCGACGGGGCGGATCTGCGGGCCGCGATCTCCGCCTTGACAAACCCTCGGGCGGAGACCTCCGGTCCGTGACCCCCGGCGGCGAGGCGCCGATCATCGAGCTGCGGAACTTTGGCTACACCTACCTCCAAGGCACCCCGAGGGCGAACGAGGCGATCCGGGACGTGTCGTTCGAGATCCGTCGCGGCGAGCGCGTCGCGATAGTCGGCGCCACGCAATCCGGCAAGTCCACCATCGTCGACTCCTTCGCCCACCTCCTGCGCCTGAAGCCGGATGAGGTCTTCTACAGGGGCGAGGACGTGACCGCCCCCGACTACGACCGGGGAGCCCTGCGCCGGCAGATAGGCATCGTCTTCCAGCGGCCCGACTCGCAGCTCATAGAGGACGTCGTCGGGGCGGACGTGGCCTTCGGCCCGACCGCAGCCGGTATCGGCGCCGAGGAGACGCGCCAGCGCGTCGAGGAGAGCCTGAACGCCCTTGGACTCCCTTACCCCGAGTTTCGGCTCAGGTACGTCCACGCGCTCTCCGGCGGACAGCAGCGTCGGGTAGCGATAGCAGGGGTGCTGGCGATGCATACCCCGGTTCTGGTGCTGGACGAGCCGACGGCAGGACTGGACCCGCGGGGCCGGCGCGAGCTGCTCGGGCTGCTGCGGCGGCTCGCGGAGAGGCGCTACCTCACCCTCATCGTATGCTCGGCCTCGTTGGGCGACGCGAGCCTTCTGTGCGACCGCGTCGTAGTCTTGAGCGAGGGCCGCCTGGCCATGGACGGAAGCTTGCGCGAGGTGCTGCGCGAGGCGGACAGGCTCGCCGAGCTGGACATTACCCTCCCCGAGCCGACCGTCGGCGCCCGGGAGTTGAGAGAGCTCTTCCCTGACCTGCCGGCCGACATCCTGACGGAGGAGGAGCTGGAGGCCGAGTTGCTCAAGAGGTTGGGGGCAGCGTAGTGCTCGAGCTGCAGCGCAACGTCATCTTCGGGCAGTTCGTAGATACGGGATCGGTGATCCACCGGATGGACCCCCGTATCAAGCTCTCCGCCGTCTTCGCGATGCTCGTCGCCTCGTTCCTGATCGACAGCTTCTCGGGCTTCGCGGTGGTGTCGCCGCTACTGGTCCTGATCCAGGTCATCTCACGCGTACCCCCCTCTTACGTTCTGCGAGGATCCGCTTTTTTCCTCGGCTTCCTCCTCTTTATCCTCTTTTTCCAGGTCCTCTTCTACCCCGCAGAGGTGCCCGAGTCGAGCTACCTGTGGCGCTGGAACTTCCTCTCGATCTCGACGGAGGGGCTCAGGTCGGCGGGGGTCTTGGGCCTGCGCGTCGTCTTTCTCTATTACGTCACCACCATGCTGATGCTGACGACCTCGCTCGTGGACCTGACCAACGGACTGGAGCTCATCTTCGGCCCGCTCCAGAGGCTCAAGGTTCCCGTCAACGAGCTGGTGCTGGTCTTCGTCATCGCGATAAAGTTCGTCCCGATCTTTATCGAGGAGGTCGAGCGCCTCGCCCGCGCGCAGACCGCCCGCGGCGTCCCTTTTGACGAGGGCGGCGCGTTCACCCGGGCTCGCCGCCTCGGGCGCCTGCTCGTCCCTATCTTTATCGGCGGTTTTCACCGCGCCGATCTCCTCAGCACCGCCATGCACACCCGCTGCTACCGCGGCGGCCGCTACCGCACCAAGCTCCGCCGGATGCACGCCAGGCCCTCCGACTGGCTGTCGCTCGCCCTGGTAGTCATCTGGATGGTCGTGGCCTGGCAGGTGTAGCTGATCAGCTCTTATAGGTTTCAGGTCTCAGGCTTCAGCACTTATACCTGAAACCTGAAACCTGTAGCCTACCTACAACGTCTCCCTCCGGCGGCGCTCCATGCCGTAGGGGTGGCCGGTGTGGAGGCGCTCTATGGAGCTTATGGCGTCTATGCGCTCCAGGGCTAAAGTATCGGCGGCGACGTTGGTGGGGACCTTATCGCGCTTCGAGATGGCGATGATGCTCTTTACGGAGTCGTAGATGCGTGCGACGCGCTTGGTCGCCCGCGCCTTGTCGTAGCCCTCGAGCTCATCGGCGACGTTTATCAGGCCGCCGGCGTTTATGACGTAGTCCGGGGCGTAGAGGATGCCCCGCTCCGCAAGCGCCTCGCCGTGGTGAGCCTCGAGCAGGATGTTGTTCGCGCTCCCGGCGATGATCGAGCATCGGAAGTCGGACAACGAGGTGTCGTTGACGACGGCGCCCAGAGCGCAAGGGGCCAGGATGTCGCAGGGGAGGGAGAGAACCTCGTCCGGCTCCACCGGCTTCGCCCCGAACTCCTGCACCGCTCCTTCCACGGTCTGCTCCCGCAGGTCGGTGACCATCAGGTTTGCCCCCTCGTCGCGGAGCAACCGGCACAGATGGTAGCCCACGTTCCCGAGTCCCTGCACGGCGACCGTTCGTCCCTCCAGAGATGGCGAGCCGAAGACTTCCTCCACGCAGGCCCGCATACCATGCAAAACCCCTTGAGCGGTGAACGGCGCGGGGTCACCCGAGCCGCCGTGGGTCACGTCCACGCCGACCACGTGGGAGGACTCGATGCGGATGTGCTCCATGTCCTCCGTCGAGGTTCCCACGTCTTCGGCGACGATGTAACGTCCGCCCAGGGTCTCGATGTAGCGGCCGAACGAGCGGAGGAGCTCCTCGGATTTGCCCTCCGGGCCGCCGATGATGACGGACTTCCCGCCCCCAAGATTGAGGCCGCTCGCGGCGGCCTTGTAAGTCATCCCCCTCGCCAGGCGCAGAACGTCTACGATCGCGTCCTCCTCCGACACGTACGGGTACATCCGGCAGCCGCCCAAAGCCGGACCCAGCGTGGTGTCGTGGATCGCGATGATCGCCCGCAAGCCCGTAGCCTTGTCGTGGCAGAAGACGAGCTGCTCGTAGCGGTACTCCGCAAGCCTCTCGAAAACCTGCACACTACTCATCCCCTTTCCCTTGTGCGGAGGTTTGTTCCGAGGTCACATTCTACTATCTCCCCGGCATTCCCCGCGGAAAACCGCCAATAATGCGCGTGCTAGAATGCCTGCTGCTATGCGGGACGAGAGGCTGGGGGAAGAGACAACCGCGGGGAAGATAGAGGGGCTAAGGCGCCTCCGCGAGGCGGCGGCACACCCGGCTTCCGAGCAAGCCGTACGGCGTCAGCGCGAGCGCGGCAAGCTAACTGCGCGAGAGCGCATAGAGCTTCTTGTGGATGCCGGCACCTTTGTCGAGCTCGACCGCTACAGGGTCCACCGCTCCTACAACTTCGGGTTGGAGGAGAATAGACCTCTGGGGGACGGTGTGATCACCGGCTATGGGGAGATAGCGGGGAGAAAGGTCTGCGTCTTCTCGCAGGACTTCACGGTCTTCGGTGGCTCGCTGGGTGAAGTCTACGCGCAGAAGATCTGCAAGGTCATGGACCTGGCTCTCTCCACGGGCTGCCCGATAATCGGGATAAACGACTCGGGGGGGGCACGCATCCAGGAGGGCGTCGTCTCCCTGGCGGGCTACGCCGACATCTTCCACAGAAACGTCCTGGCCTCAGGCGTCGTGCCCCAGATCTCCGTCATCATGGGGCCCTGCGCCGGCGGCGCCGTCTACTCCCCGGCGATAACCGACTTCATCTTTATGATCGAGGAGACGAGCCACATGTTCATCACGGGCCCCGACGTCATAAAGAGCGTCACCGGCGAGGAGGTATCCTTCGAGGCTTTAGGGGGAGCGCACACCCACAACACCAGGAGCGGCGTCGCCCACTTCTCCGCCCCCGACGAGGAGTCGTGCCTAGAGGACGTGCGCTACCTCCTCTCCTTTGTGCCGGAGAACAACCTGGAGACCGCGCCGTACTACAAGCCCGCCGACCTCGCAGACAGGATGGAGGAGGAGCTGGCGACGCTCGTCCCTGACTCCCCCCGGCAGCCCTACGACATCCGGCGGGCGATAGAGCTCGTCGTGGACGACGGGGAGTTCTACGAGGTGCAGGAAGGCTGGGCGCAGAACCTCGTGGTCGGGTTCGCGAGGCTCGATGGGCACGCCGTCGGGGTGGTAGGGAACCAGCCGATGGTCCTGGCGGGGACGCTCGACATTGACGCGAGTGTCAAGGGGGCGCGCTTTGTGCGCTTCTGCGACGCGTTCAACATCCCGCTCGTTACGTTCGTGGACGTGCCGGGGTTCTTGCCTGGCATCGACCAGGAGTGGGGTGGGATCATCCGCCACGGGGCGAAGCTCCTCTACGCCTTCTCCGAGGCGACCGTTCCGAAGATGACCGTCATCACGCGCAAGGCCTACGGGGGGGCCTACGACGTCATGAACTCCAAGCACATCGGGGCGGACGTCAACGTCTCGTGGCCCACGGGGGAGGTCGCGGTAATGGGCGCGCCCGCCGCGGTCAACATCATCTTCAGGCGCCAGCTGGGCGAGGCCGAAGACCCCGACACAGAGCGCGAGGAGCTCATCGCCGCTTACGAGGAGCGGTTCAACAACCCGAGGGTCGCCGCCGAGATGGGATACATCGACGACGTGATAGACCCGCGCGAGACCCGCCCCTACCTCATAAAGGCCCTGGATATGATCCGGACCAAGCGTCCCGAGCGCCCGCCGCGCAAGCACGGGAACATCCCGCTTTGAGGATCGAGCCCGACCCCACGCCCGAGGAGGCCGCGGCCATAGCGGCCGCACTGGAGGCGCTGCGCGAGGAGAGGGGCGAGGAGCCTCCCAACCGCAGCCGCTGGAGGCTGGCTGGATTGTTCGGGCACGCGGTCCCGCAGCGCATGAAGCTCGAGGGGTCTTTGTGGTCCTATTCGAGCTGGGAGGGGATGTCCTAGAGGTGTTCGGGAAGGTTCTGAACGCTCACCCCGCGCATACACCCCATTCCTAAGCCACCCCCACACCATTACTACAGACTCCGTAACTGTACCCGGAACTGTACCACTACTCAAACACCCCCAGGGCAGCTTTCGCCCCCCCGTCATTCCCTTGCGGGCCTGTACGCTCATGCGCCCTAGCTTCGCGAAGTGCTCACGTCCGTAGCGATGCAGGGTTACGCGTCCTCCCAGACGTGCCCACGTCCTGCGTACGTCCTCGTACGTCTCGGCCTGCATCCACTTCAAAACGGCAGCGTCCCGGAGTCGCACAAGCTCCGGGCATCGCCGCTGACCTTTGCCGCTACACATCGGCGGGTGTCCTCTCGCGCATGCGCCGCTCGTACATGGCGGCGGGCATCCCGTCCTCGGCGCAGCCCCAGCACAACACAAGGCCGTCGTCGGTGTGCAGTCCTTCATCGGGAACACATACGGTGGTGACGCATTGTTCACAATGCTCGGCGGAAAACAAATGCACGTACGGCTCGACGCTCCACTTGCGGGCGGGCAACAGTGGGTAGCTTGCGCAATCGTCGCACAGCATGTCGTCGTCGCAATCGGAGCACACGATGTGGGCGTTGCTCACGTCCACGTTCTCCGTGAGTGCGTCGACGAATGCTTGTGCATCCTCGCGGGCGATGAACGCGGCGTGTGCGTCGTGCTCGCGCTGGTCGGCGGTGAACCGCACGCGGTAACGTGGTGCGGTATCCTTCATGGTGTCCATAAGCTTCTCCTTATGGGCCGTGCCGCCGGAGGTTGGGGCCTCGCGGCGGCGTTCCTGTATCAACACGCACAGTGTAGCATACCGTGTGCATGACGGTCAAGTCTTGTGTGCGTGGTATACTCTCGGCATGCGAATCAGCGGGGATAAAC
>JALYGY010000059.1 GCA_030776865.1 Actinomycetota bacterium
GGCGCAGCTCCGCGAGGTCCGCGACTACGAGAAGCGGAACAAGAACCGCGAGACCCTGATCGAGCAGTTCGACCGCAAGCTCAAGGCCGCTTCCGCCTAGAGTAGGGTCGCGAGCACAGACGATAAGGCCGGGGATTTATCCCCGGCCCTTTCTCTATCCGCACCCTCCCCAGGCTACTTGAAGAGGTCCTTCAGGCGGCCCTTTTTCTCTTTCATGGTGCCTCTGCGCTGGCCAGCACGGCCTCCGGCCTTCTTGTCCTTGTTGCCGGTCAGGGCGCCGCGCTAGCCCCCTTCAGGCGACCGGCAGCCTTGTCCATTGCGCCTTCTCTCTTATCATCACCGGAGGTCTTGCCTCTTTTTCTACCCATCTGTTCCTCCTCGAGTCGGGTGCTATCGTGGTTCTTACCCTCCGCAGGAGCAGGTAAACGCGCCGGTCACCGGAGAGCCAGAGCGGGCGGAAACTGAAACCGATAGGTGTTAAAAGGGACGGTAGCGTCGGCGAGCGGAAGGAGGAGGTTGAGCACGTCCGCGATAACCCGGGTGGCCTTGATGGCCGCCGTAACGGCGGTGGCGGCTCAGATCGCCATACCGATCTTCCCGGTCCCGTTCACCTTGCAGGTATTGGTGGTCATCCTCTCCGGGTTTCTGCTCGGGCCGCGCTACGGGGCGCTCGCGCAGGGGATCTACGTGCTCATCGGGGCGTTCGGAGCGCCGGTCTTCGCCGAGTTCTCGGGCGGGCTCGGCCGCGTCCTCGGTCCCACCGGCGGGTACCTGCTCTCCTACCCCATAGCCGCCGCCATCGCGGGGCTCGCCGCCCCTACGGTGGCTCACGCCTCCCGCGGCCGCGCGCTCTCCTACGGCTTTTTCTGCGGATGCCTGGGCCTCGTCGTCATCTACGTCACCGGGGCCACCTGGCTCACCGTCGTCACGGATTTGCCCCTCGCGGTGGTCGTGGCTCAGGGCGTTCTGATCTTCGTGCCGTTCGACCTGATCAAGGTCGCGCTGGCCGTGCTCGTCGCGGTTGGCGCGGCCCCTGCCGTCGGGACCTCGCGGGTCTAAGCGCCCGGGATGGATCGTTTCGAGAACCGCGGTACATCCCGCGCGAACGCAGCTACGTGCGAGCGATCAAGCGGCAGCGTCTACGGCGCGCCCCAGGATAGAGAGGCCTTCCTCCAGCTCCTCGTCGGTGATGGCGAAGGGCATGAGGGTGCGGATGACGTTGGAATACTGCCCTGCGGTAAGCAGCAAGAGGCCTCCCTGGAGGGCGCCCTCGACGATTTTGCCGGTGCGCTCCTTGTCCGGCGCCTTGGTCTCAGAGTCCTTGACCAGCTCCATGGCCAGCATCGCTCCCCGGCCCCGCACGTCACCGACGAAGTCGGGGTGCTTCTCCTGGATCTCCCGCATCGCGCCCATAACGCGCTCGCCGATGACGTTGGCGCGAGAGATGAGGTCTTTCTCCTCGAAGGTCTCGAGGACCGCGAGGGCCGCGGCGCAGGCCAGCGGGTTGCCGCCGTAGGTGGTGCCCAGGCCCCCGACGTGGACGGAGTCCATGATCTCCGCCTTCCCCGTAACACCCCCGATCGGCAGACCCCCGCCAAGGCTCTTGGCCGTCGTCACCAGGTCGGGCACCATCCCGGAGTGCTCGACGCAGAACATCGTGCCCGTCCGGCCGAAGCCGGTCTGGATCTCGTCCGCGATCAGCAGGATCCCGTGCTCGTCGCACAGCTCCCGTAGCCGCCGCAGATAAAAGTCCGGGAACGGGATGAATCCGCCCTCACCCGAGACCGGCTCGATGACGATGGCCGCCACGCTACCCGGATCGACACCGCCCACGAACGCCCGCTCGACGAAGTCGAAGCAGTCGCCCTGGCAACCACCCGAACAGTCTTTGCCCGCCGGACAGCGATAAGGGTACGGCGCCGGGACCCGGTAGATCTCCGGGGCGAACGGCCCGAAGGTCTTCTTGTAGGGGTTGACCTTGCTGGTGAGGGTCATAGCCAGCAGGGTGCGGCCGTGGAAAGCGTTCTCGAAGGCCATGATGGCGGGACGCCCCGTGTGGGCGCGCGCGATCTTGACCGCGTTCTCGACCGCCTCGGCCCCGGAGTTGACAAAGAGCGAGCGCTTCTCGAAGTCGCCGGGGACGAGGGCGTTGAGCCTCTCGGCCAGCTCGATGTAGGGCTCGTACTCGGTGACGTAGAAGCAGGTGTGGGTGAACTTCTCGACCTGCTCCTTGACCGC
>JALYGY010000060.1 GCA_030776865.1 Actinomycetota bacterium
CGAGGCACAAAACCGCCTGAGGCTTCCCGAGAGGCCTAGCTTCTGAGAACGCTCTCTACCCCATACCACAGATGCACCCGGCGTGCCTGGTCTCCTCTTGGCCTTCGGGGCGCTCATCGAGACTCCGCGCGCTCCGCTTCCGCGGGCTCCACCGGGTACCTCGCCTTCCACGCATCGAAGCCTCCCTCGAGGGCCGCCGCCTTGAAGCCTAGTTTGTTCAGCCTGCGCGCCACCCGGGCGCTGGTCGCCTCGTCCGGTCAGGTGCAGTAGGTCGCCACCGGGCGGAGGAAGGGTTCGCCGTCGGGATTTTCGGCGATGAGGCGCTTCGCCCAGTCCTCCATACGTTCCGTGGGAAGCCGGATGCTGCCGGGGATCTGCGTCTTGTCGCGCTCGTACTGGGAGCGGGTACGCACATCGAGGACCACGGGTGGGTTCGTGCCTTCTAGCTGCCCAGCCAGCTCTTCGGGTTTGATCCGGGGCGTCTCCCCTGCGGACCCCTCAAAGAGTCCTGCGGCCGTGCTTTCGCGCTCCTCTTGTAGCGTCCTCCGCTCGACCGCGCGGCCATAAAGAGTCGAGAGGGGCGTCGCCGAGGCGCCGTGCACCACAATGGAGACGGTAACGACAATGCCGGTTGCGGCTAGCAGGAATTCAGCGTTGGCGACCCCGTTTTGCACGACGAGCAGGGCCAGAAGCAGCGAGTTCAACCCTCTCGGTCCGAACCACCCGATGAACGCTCTGGCGGCGTTGCTTACGGCGGCACGCCTCAACACTAGCCCGATGGCCAGAGGACGGGCGACAAAGATCACCACCACCGCCAAGATGAGCACCGGGACGAGCGGGATCTCGAAGGCGATATCCGAGATCACGACCCCGAAGAGGATGAACGAGAGGAGCATGGTCATCTCGGTCGTCGTCTCGCCGTAATCCAAAAAGCAATCACAAAGGTCGAAGTTCAAAACGGCTACCCCAAGCCCCGCGGCGAACGCGGCCAGAAAGCCGTCGCCACCGAGTCCCTGTGCGCTCGCGTAGGCTAGTAATACGAGCCCTATGCCATAGAGCGCCTGGTACTCGCGGCTGATGCCGAAAGCGGCGTTGGCTTTGCCCATCAACCACGCCCCCACCGCGCCCACGGTGAAGCCCACGAGCGGCCCGAGGAGCAAGACCTGGGCCAGTAGTTTCGCCCACCCTGCCGCGCTCGCCGCTTCCGCGTTCGCCACCGCTATGAGGACCAGCAAGATAGGCAGGATCACGATATCGTTTGTGCCGGCCTCGATGGAGAGGGCACGCCTGACCGAGCGCGGGATGCGCTCGTTGCGCACCACATCGCGCAGCACCACCGGGTCGGTCGAGGCGAGGATGGTCCCAAGCAGGAGCGACTCGATGAGCGAGGTGTCCAGAAGCAGGTTCGCCCCGAGAGCCACGACGGAGATTATGATCAAGGTCCCCGGCCCCAAAGAGAGCATCGGCGCCAGCCCTGCCCCGCGCAGCTCTTCCACCTCCATGCGCACGGCGTCGAGAAACAGAACGAGGGCGAGCGTCAGGATGGCTATGGCTTCCAGGGTATGGTCCTCGGGACTGAGCGTGAGGAGTCCGAAACCCCGCTCTCCGATCAGGAAGCCCAACCCCAGGAAGATGATCGGAAACGACAGCGGCGCACGCTCCACGACCCCCGAGGCCAGCGCCGAGACCGTGAGCACTACGGCGGCCAGCGCGAACGCCACCACCAGCTCAGACAAAGGTCACCCCCAACGATAGTCGACCCGGCCGTGGCGTCACTGCGGGTAACCCTCGACGGTTTTCTCGTCCCTTGCCTTCGCCTCGTCCGAGTCGTAGCCAAATAGCCCGGGCAGCTGCACAGGCGCCCGAGGGGACACAAACATCCTCCACATGACCGCGGCCACGAGCGGAATGCCGACTCCCAGCACTATCTTCGTGATCGTTGCGTTTCCGGTCTTAAAGCCCCAATAGCCCAAGGCGCCCGGGGCGCACAGTTCTAAGAGGAAGCGCAAGAGTGGGTTGGCACCCTTGATTAACTCCAGCATGCTCTGAGGGTTCTCCTAACTCAGTAGGTGTCGCCTTAAGGGGCACATTGTGGCACGTGCCTCGGTTCGCCGCGCGATTAGAGGGTGGGGACATCTCAGAACGCCTCTTCCCTCAAACGCTCTGAGGATGATCCTCGAGATCTAACTACCTCCACTTGCCGAGTAGCACCCTCGGTTAGCAGAGCGCGGAACCCTAGCTCAGGTATTCTACGAAATCGGGGGATTTGTAACGAGTAAACGGTACGAAGGTACCGGCCAAAAACCGTGCTTCCGTACGATCTGCAGAGTTCCTCTCCGTGCCACCCTACGGGTGCACACAAGCAACCCGCGAAGGAGCAGGAGCCACATGAAAGACGGACTGCTCGAGATGGTCGAGCACGAGGTGCTTAGCTGGACCGGAGTCAGTAAGGAGACGGGAGGGGGTGGGCGAGGCCAGGGTGGGTTTCGGGTCCCACCAGCCACCGTCTACAGGTTCGGCCGAAGACAGATAGGGCACATCCACGACACCGGCGTAGCAGACCTCACGTTTCCGAGGAAGATCCACGACGAGCTCATCTCCGATGGACGAGCCAAGCCGCACGGGGCTGGATTCGCAGATGTTGTGAGTTACTACATTCGGGAGCCCAAAGACGTGTCCCGGGTCGTGGACCTGTTCCGCATGAGCTACGAGCGGGCGAGAGTAGCCGCCGAGCGCCGCAGGGAAAAGACCGAGCGCAGCAGATACTCTAACGACGAGCGGGGTCAAAGAAGCACCTGACCGCTAGAGACCAGTCCCAGAGCTCGATCTCCTAGGCTTCTCAGATAGTCAGCTCTGGGCACGGGACCTCGCCACTATGCCTGCGGTCCATAGGACGACCAAAGGTGCCGGATGAAATAGCGGGCCAACAAGGGTGTCGAAAAGGCTCGAGCTGGCGGCAAACTTCTCCTTGTGCCATGCTTCATCTCCTGCGGAACGGAGGGAACGTCCGCAGCGTGGCAAAGTTAGGGGCAACCGAAGATCGCGGAGCCGGGTCGCCGTCGGCGCATAGGGCCGATCGCCGACTGGGAGCAGCCCGAGCTGCTATGCGTGTAGCCGGAGCACAGAGGGGATACTAGCGGTACGCCCCCCAGCGAGTTAGAGAAGATCGTGGAGGAGGTCCGCTGGTGTTCGGCGTCGCAGTCCTGAGCTTCTGGCACGTACACGCACAAGACTACGCTTCCGAGGCCGAGGAGTATCCCGAGGCGCAGATCACCGCAGTCTGGGATGAGGATAGGGAGCGAGGCCGGACGGAGGCCTCCAGGCGTGGCGTACCTTTCCACGAGGATCTCGACGAGCTCCTCTCCCGCGAGGACGTGGATGGGGTAGTCGTCACCACGCCGACCGTCGCTCACCGCGAGATCATTCCCGCAGCCGCGCGCGCCGGCAAGCACGTCTTTGCCGAGAAAGTGATCGCACCCACGCTGCTCGAGGCGCGGGAGGTGGTGGTGGAGGTCGAGGAGGCCGGGGTGACCTTCGTCGTCTCGCTGCCCAGGCTCTACGCGGGATACACGCAGGCCATACGGGAAGCCTTGGCCTGCGGCGAGATCGGCGCGCCGACCTACCTACGCGTGCGCGTCTCCCACGACGGCGCGCTCCCGAGCATGGCGAGCCCGCGGGGATGGTTGCCGGAACGCTTCTTCGACCCTCGGGAGTCCGCCGGCGGCGTCACCATAGACTTCGGCGCCCACCCGCTGTACCTGGCGGCACACTTGCTCGGGATGCCAGATGAGGTGAGCGCCGTATACGGTCGCTTCACCGGAAGGGTCGTCGAGGACCACTCCGTCGTGGCCATGCTCTACCCCAACGGGGCCATGGCGGTAGCGGAGGCCTCCTTCCTAGGCGCTTCCGCCCCCTTTTCTGTGGAGGCGCACGGCACCGAAGGAAGCCTCCTCTACGATCCAAGCGGCGGTCTCAGGACGCGCCGCCAGGACGCGGACCGATGGAGCACCGTCCGGGTGCCCCCAGACGGAAGGTCGCCCTTCGTGCGATGGGTAGACCTCTCCTCAGCGGGAAGGACAGACCTGGAGAACGTCCGAGCCGCCCTCGAGCTGAACGCTCTGGCGGAGGCGGCGAACCTCTCGGCGCGCGAGGGGCGACCCGTGCGACCAGGCGAGCTGCGGTAACGCGGCCTAATCCTACGTGTGCACCATGAGGGATCCCGGTGCATCCTCCGGTCGGCCCAACTGCCGAGAACTCCGTACGGGCGAAGTTCGCAGCATGCGTGGCTACTAGGCACTTCGGTGAATAAGCTCATCGTCTCGGGAGTCCGGCGCGCAGGGGAAGGCTAGATCCTATCCACTTTCCTGTGGAGGAGTTTGCTCCTGCTCGACGACCGGCCTTCGCTCCTGCTCAACGACGAGCTCTCTTACATGCAGCCGTCCGACCTCTCGCTCCTCTATGTTGAGGCGCTCGATCCTGCCGCGCTTCACAGCAAGCGCACGGATCGCTAAAGCGCCTATCGCCAGTGCCCCGATCGCGGTCGCACCTACTGCCAAAGCCCCCACGGCCATGGCTCCGATCGTCGCCCGCTTGAACGCTACCTGCCTCCTGAGAGGGGGCTGCTCTACCCGTTTTGCTCTTCTGCGCATTCTCTTCTTCATCGCCTTCTTTCCCTTCCTCGTGTTGCTGTGGTATCCGCGCAAGCATGATGTCATCTAAAGAAGCCCGGAGCGAACTACTTCCGAGAACGCACCTTTTAGGCCCTTGGGTAAATAGGAACGATAGAGTGCCTCTGTCGTACAGTGTCTCTGGATGAATCTGGAAGCGTGGAAGCAACGAGCACGCCAACTCTCGGCGCAGACCTATGCCCTCTACCTGGCCTACTGCCACCCGAAAACCCCCTGGTACGCCAAGGTCTTCGCCGCTTTCATCGTCGGCTACGTCTTTTCCCCCATAGACCCCATCCCCGGCTTCATACCCGGCGTGGGGTTACTAGATGAGATGGTGGTCGTCCCTATCGGCGTCCTCATAGCGGCGAAGATGATCCCGCGAGACGTCTTTGAGGAGTGCAAGGAGATGGCTCGCGAGGTCGCTGATGGTGAGAAGCCGGTGAGCCGGGTGGCCGCTGTGGTCGTCGTTGCGGTCTGGCTGCTGTGCGTAGCGCTGGCCGTCTTCCTGGCGTTACGAGTCTTCTGAGGCCTAACTTCGGAGAATTCTTCTTCTGAAACTGTCCGAAAAACCTCGGAGGCGCTTGCAGCGTAGCCCCGCGGGCCGCCAAAGAGGGCTTTTCGGTCCATTTCACCCTCCGTATGCCGGCCAAATCCATGCTCGGAGGGTTGCTCGTACCCCTTTTCGGACAGTTTCTCTACGCTCGACTTTAGCCATCAGGCTGCATAGCAGAGCGCATCGGTCAGTCGTTCCATATATGCCCGTGGAACTTCTACTGTGTCGCTCTGCGCAGGCGACCCGTAAAAAGTCGCATATGCCCACAGATCCTTGCGTACCAGCGCCAAAGCGTCGGCGAAGGTCGGATGTCTCTTGTGGTACCAGGCCACCTGTCGGTAGACACCCACCGTCTGTGCCATCTGGCGATGTGCATACAAAGTGATCACCGAGAACAACCCCAGCAGTGCCGGTGTGGTCCTTCCGATCGCCAACTCCGACCACTGCCTCTGCGTCTCGAACAGAGCCTCACCCCTTCGTCGCTACTGATGGCATAAAGGCTAGCAGTAGACCTCTATATATGGTATTTGAGGGGCGGTACGATAAGAGCCTAAAAAGTCCTTGCACGTGAGCCAAGGCAGACTACT
>JALYGY010000061.1 GCA_030776865.1 Actinomycetota bacterium
ACGATGTCGCCTGCGCGCCAGATCAACTGAACGCCATCGTCCGGTTCGCTGAGCTCGTCCGGCTGCAGGAACCAATCGAACTGGAAGTCGCCTTCGGGATCATCCTCCGAGCGCATGTACGGATAGAGGAGCTCCGCAGCGGCCTTGCAGGCTTCTTCTTCGGGGGTGTCGGCAGCGCCCGGGACGAGAACGAGTGCATAGTAACGGGTCATCGAGACACCTCCATGCTGATATCCAAGGTCTGGCTAGTGGCTGAATACCGATGGATCCAATATACGGGAAGTCGCCGCGTTTGCGCGGGCCTCGCTACTACTGCTTCTCGGAGAACTCCAATATCCCCAGCTGCAGAGCCTTGACCACAGCCTGGGTGCGGTCGGAGACCCCGAGCTTGGCCATTATGTTCTCGATGTGGCGCTTGACGGTGCCCCGGCTTATGAACAGCTCCTCGGCAACCTCGCGGTTGCTGCGCCCCCGCTGGACGAGCCCGAGCACCTCCAGCTCGCGCGGCGTGAGCACATCGGAGGGAAGACCACCCTCTGCAGGATGGGCTTCACTGTGCCCGTGGTCTTCGGTGGCCAACCGCCGGAGCAGCCGGGCGGCCAGCTCGGGGTCCAAGGACGACTCCCCTTCGCGCACCCGCCGCACGGCGGTAACGACCTCCTGGCGAAGGCCGTCCTTGAGCACGTACCCGGCGGCGCCCGCCTTGAGCGCCCCCAGCAGGTAGTCGGGGTTCTCGTGCATCGTCACCATCATGACGCTGATCTCGGGGTGCCGCTGCTTGATCTCCCGGGTCGCCGCAAGCCCATCCATCTCCGGCATCCGCACGTCCATCAACACCAGGTCGGGGTGCAAGCGCGAGCAGAGCAAGAGCGCCTCCTGGCCGTTGACCGCCTCGCCGACCACCTCGATGTCGGGCGCGTCTTCCAGCAGGTCGCGGAGCCCCTCCCGCACAAGCTGGTGATCATCGACTATGGCGACTCGCGTCGGCGCGCTCCCCGGCCCTCTCTCTAGAGACGTCTCATCTTCCATAACGGCTCCCCTCCTTCAGACAACCGCTCGTGCAAAAACCCGGAGCGACCTGCGACATCCCGGATCGAGCCCCGACGGGTCACCCGCGCAAGTAATTTCGCACCCTGGCAGCTCTCTGTACTGTCGATCCTGGCCGTATACGTGAGCTAGCCCTCCGTCCCCTTTCGCAAGCCCAACAAGACCCGCAGTCTACTCCGTTTGGAGCGACGAGAACCGCACAAGGCGGGCCAGGAGATGGCCACCAGACCGTCGGGGATGTCGTAGAGATCGACGCTGCGGCGCACGATTTTCCTTTCTCTTGCCGGGGCAAGGCCCCAACAGCCCGTTCGGCAGCCCGGCGACCTCCCCCTCCCGAAGGGAGGCCCGTGGCTTTGCGCCCCCGCCTCGCGACGGGGTTGCCTTTCTCGCGGCGCCAGCGCGCCACTTACCTGCAGGTTGCCACGGGCCAACGACCACGTCAAGAGTCGTGTCTTGACCTCCGCCAGCACCCTGTCGCTCCTCAAGCGAGGGGTAAGTGCGGCACGTGTGTCACATCGATAGTCGCCACCACGGAGGTACCGGCGTCCGGCTGGCTGCGGATCTCGAGGCTGCCGCCGAGCACGTTTATCCGCTCCCGCATCCCGGCCAAGCCGACCCTTGCGCCGGGTCCGCTCTCGACGGAGGGCGCGGTGGGGTCGAACCCGCGCCCGTAGTCCAGAACCTCGAGGAGAACCTCGTCTTCCCGGCGGCGCAGTTCGATGCGTACCTGGCTGGTTTGCGCGTGCTTGCGCACGTTGTTCAACGCCTCCTGGGCGACGCGGAAGAGGGCGATCTCCGCCGCGGCGGGCAGGCGCTCGTCCCCCAGTTCTTCCTCGTAGTCGACCTGGTAACCCTCATCGCGGAGGCTTTCGACCTCCAGAGAGAGGGCGGGTGCCAACCCGAGATCGTCGAGGGACGTAGGCCTCAGGTTCGCGATGACCCGCCGCGCATCCGTCACGGTAGCCCGCACCAACCTCAGGATCCGGTCCAGGTCCCTTCGGCCCTTCTCCGCTTCCGGGCTGTAACGCTCGGCGAAGGCCTGCAGGTGCTGGTGGGCGGCGGCCGCGACCTGGGCCAGACCGTCGTGCACCTCGTAGGCTACCCGGCGGTGCTCCTCCTCCTGCGCGCTCAGCAGTTTACTCACCAGGTCTTGCAGCATCTGCTCCCGCTGCTCCAGGTCCTCGTAGAGCAGGGCGTTCTTCAGGGCGCTCGCTGCCTGACTGGCCAGGCTGCCGAGTATGTCCACCGCGGCGCTCTCCGCCAGCGACTCCTGCCCGTACGCCTCCAACACGCCGAGGATGCGCTCCTTGCTCCTGAGCGGGAGGCACAGCCCTACCAGTTGCTCGCTCCCGAGCTCCGGGTTTCGCAGCCGGAAGAGGCGGCGCTCCCCCGTCTCGAGCACCGCCCGCCGGGCGGCCTCGGCCTCCGGAAGAAAGCGGGCCCGGCGCCACAGCCCTTCGAGCCCCGCCGAGCGCCAGACGGGCACGTCCCCCACCTCGTCCTGCAAGCTGATGACCGCAGCGGTGAGGTTGGAGACGCTGCGCATGATCTCCAGCAACCTCGACACGATCTCCCCCGACTCGAGCGTGGAGCCCAGGACCTGGCCGGCCTCGCGAAGGGCGAGCACCGCGCTCAGGCTCTGGCGGAGGTTCTCCTCCGCGTGCTTGCGCTCGGCGATCTCCTTCTGTGCCTCGTCGTACAGCTGCGCGTTGTCCACCGCGAGCGCCGCGCGACGGGCGAGCTCCTCGGCCAGCTCCAGGTCTGCCTCCTCGTAGCGGCGCCCCGACTCCGCCGAGACGAGCGTGATCGCCCCCAGCGTACGCCCGCGGGCGACGAGCGGTACGATCATCGCGGACGTGAAGCCGATCTCGCGCATGAGCCGGAGGTGCTCGGGGTCGCGGGCCCCGGCCGCCAACATCTCGTCGGGGATCTCGGGGTACAGCTCGGACCGTCCGGTGCGCAAAACCTGTGGCACCCCTTGGGTCGCATTCGGGTCCGGCGGATAGCGACGCTCCAACGCATATGCCCACGCGACCTTCGCCGGATTTTCGTGCTCGACCGCCAAGCGGTGCTTGCTTCCGTCCTCCTCGAGAACATCCACGGCACACCAGTCGGCCAGCGCGGGCACCGCAAGACGCGCCATCCCGGCCAGTGTGGCCCGGTAGTCGAGCGAAGAAGAGAGCTCCGCGCTCGCCTCGGAGAGGAAGCGCAGCGCCTCTCCCGCACGCTTGCGCTCCGTCACGTCGTGGGCGACGATGCACATGACCTCCCTGCCGCCGTAAGGTACGGTGCTCACGCTGACCTCCACGTCAACCAGCGTACCGTCCTTGCGGCAGTACCTGCGCTCACCGACGAAGTGGCGCCCCTCCGCCACGATGTGCTCTATGTTCTGGTCTATGGTCTCCCGGTCGTGGGCGACCACGTCGTAGAGCGTCGTCTCCTCTAGTTCCTCCGGAGCGTAGCCCAGAGAAGCGTGGAAGGCGGCGTTGGCCTCGAGGATGCGCTTCGTCTCGATGTCTACCAGGAAGACGTTCTCGGTGGCTTGCTCGACCACGCTGCGATAGAGCTCCTCGCTCTGGCGCAGGGCCCCCTCCGCGCGCTTCTGGTCCGTAACATCGTGCATGACGCCCTGCCAGAACAGGGGTTGACCCTCCTCGTCCTCTACAAGAACGGCCTCGTCCGATACCCAAATGACCCGACCATCCCTGGTGAACTGGCGGTACTCCGCGCTGAACGGCTCTCCGGTTTCCTCCGTTCGGGCGTCTTCGGCCAGTACCCGCTCGCGGTCGTCGGGGTGGAGAAGCTTCTCAAAGAGTTGGGGGTCGGCCATCCACTCCTCAGGCGAGTAACCGAACATGTCCGCGATCTGCGGGCTCACGTAGAGCAGATCGGTCTTCCGCTTCTCGCGGTCGACGGCCTCGATGTAGGTGATAGCCGGCATCTGTTCCACGAGCGTCCTGTACCTCGTCTCGCTCGCGTCCAGCGCCTCCTCCGCGCGCTTGCGCTCTGTGATGTCGCGCACCACCTTCGAGAAACCTCTGAGGTCCCCCTCCTCATCCCTCAGAGCCGTCGTCGCTACGTGGGCCCAGAAGCGGGAGCCGTCCTTGCAGACCTGCAAACTCTCCTTCTCGTAGCGACCCTCGGTCGCCGCTATGCGCAGCTCCTCCTCGGGATGGCCTCTCTCGATGTCTTCTTCGGTGTAGAAGACCGAGAAGTGCTCCCCGGTAATCTCCTGTGCCTCGTAGCCCATTGTGCGCTGGGCTCCCTCGTTCCAGGTGGCGACGCGCCCCTCGGGATCCAGCATGAAGATCGCGTAGTCCCTTACCCCTTCCACCAGCAGCCTGAAGCGCTCCTCGCTCTGGCGCAGATCTTCCTGCCTCCTTTGGGCCTCCAGCGTACGCGCCTCGGCGCCTCGCCCCGCGGAGCGCAGGGCCTCGACCAGAACGCTGATCAGTGCCCCCTGCAGCACGAAGAGAAGCAGCGGCAAGAACGCTACGTTCAGCGGTGTGAACGAACCTACCGGCGGCAAGAAGAGAAAGTCGGCGGCCACCGCGCCGAGGGCTGTGGCCAGCAGTCCGGGGCCCAAGCCGCCGAACCAGGCGCCGACCATCACCGCCGCCGACAACAGCAGGAAAGGGGACTGCTGCGCAATGAGTGGGTCCAGTAGCTGCTTGAGCAGCACGACCAGCGATATGGCCAGCGTGGCAACCCCATATCGCAAAAACGTGGAGGGCCTTATTTGCTGTGCCCGGGTTCGTCGCTCACGAGAACCGGGCGGCGTTTTCGCGTGCACGACTCTGACTCCCTTTATCCTCGCTGGTCACGACCCCGTAGTGGGGACCCATCGGGAAGCCAACATCTCATCTAGTACTAATTATGCGAAGAGCGTCGCGTCGCTGCAAGCATCTAGGCTCCTTGTTTGCGGCCCGCCCTCTACCGCCGCGGCCAGGTCTCCCCTGTTCTGCGCCTCGAAGAAGCGACGCACCAGCGGACCTCCGAGATAGGGGATGCCCAGAAGAAGCGGAGGTTGCTATAGTGGGGCTAGGAGCAGGGCGCGTAAGGTTCGGCGAGTCGCCTATATAAGGAGATATTGGGAACATGAGGTGTCCGGCTTGTGGCAACGCTCTGAGCACCATGACGGTCGGGGGGATAACCGTCGACATCTGCAAGGGTGGGTGCGCGGGGATCTGGTTCGACCGCTACGAACTGATGAAGGTCGACGAATCCCACGAGTCCGCAGGGGAGGAGCTTATCTATATCGAGGGGGATGCAGAGGTCCTCAGCTCCGTCGACCACACCAAGAGGCTCTCCTGCCCGAAAACCCCCGACGTGGTGATGATGCGCCACTTCTTCAGCGTCAAGCGGCAGGTCGCGGTCGACGAGTGTCCCGACTGCGGCGGCTACTGGCTGGACGTGGGGGAGCTGGCGACCATAAGGACGGAGTTCGCAACCGCGGAGGAGAGGGATCGGGCGGCACAGCAGTATTTCTCAGAGCTTTTCGACTCCGAACTCGCCGCGGCGCACGCGGAGACGGAGGAGGACTTGCGGAGGGCACAGAAGATCGCCCACATCTTCCGCTTTATCTGTCCCAGTTACTACATCCCCGGAAAGCAGGAATGGGGGGCTTTCTAGGCCACGCGCAGGACGGGAGTAGGCTCGTCCTGAACTAGCTCTCCGCGGCGCTCTTCTCCTCGAAGATGAGGTTCACGAGCTCCGCACCGAAATCCGAGGCGCTACTGACATCCTCGGGCCTGACATCTACCTCGTTCAGGTACTGGAGCCGCAGGACGTCGCCGTCGCGCAACTCGGGTATGATGCCGCCGAAGAAAAAGCCGAGCTCGTTCAGGCGTGCCCCGGCGCTCTGCACGGCCGGGTGGGAGAGCGGCAGGTCGACGTAGATACAGTCGACGCGATGCAGGCAAAGTTCCCGCAGCCTTACCCGGACCAACTCCTGCAGGTCGGCCCCGGGCTCCTCGACCCTCAGGAAAGCCAGGTTATGGTCCCGGCGCACGTCGACGCTCATCCGTGAAGCGGGCGGCAGCTCCGCATCCGAGCCGTCCCCGCCGGTGCGGCGCAGCCCGTTGTGCTCGACGATGCGCCGGACCGTTTCCCGGTATACGGCGGGCGGATAGATGGTACGCTCCGGCTCCTCCTTTGTGCGCATGTAGAACAGTGCGACCGAGCCGCGCCGTCCTTCCCGCTCCTCGCCGATCTCCTTGTAGGAGACCGAGGCCGGGATGTAGCCAAGGAGGAACCCGGTCTCCCTGGCGCCTAGGTGTAGGTTGCCTTTCTGGCTGTAGGGGTGGACGGCGGTGGCCTCGCTGTAGAGCCCGTACATGCCGGCGTTCCTGGCCTTCTCCGCGAGGAAGGTCTTCATCCTCGGGAACAGGTGGTGGCCGCGGAAGCGCGGATCTACGACCGCCTGCCCGGCCTCTCCGACCGGGGAGCGGGGGTGTTCTACTCTCACGGCCAGATGCCCCACGAACTCGCCCCCTGGCGTCACCGCCACGCACGAGCGCATCAGGCCGCTCTCCTGCAACTCGCGGATCCGGTCGGGGTAGTAGACGTAGTCCCAGTCGTAGCTGTAGCCGTAGGAGCGGTAGACGCAGCGCGCGAGCTCGAAGGATTCCTCGGGACGCATCATGCGGATCTCCAGCTGGGCGTCTTCCGGAGCCGCAGGCGCCCTGACGGCCCGGTGGTGCTCGTCAACAGAGAGGTGCTCCCTGACGTCAGCGTGGGGCAGGTGCTTGATGAGCTCCACCCGGTTGCCGCCACGCCCGAGGTTTATAAAGCGCACCTCGTCGGCGAAAGAGTGGTGGAGCATCTCCGGTAGAGCCGTGTCCCCGCCGTCTCGAAGGGGAGCGTAATCAGAGGGGAGGCCCCTGTCCTCGACCGCTATGACGACCCGTCCGGGGCGGCGCAGGATCTCGACGTCGTACTGACCCTCCTCGTCCGGGGCGAAGCCTCGCTCGATGACGTTGCGGCAGACCGTTTCGACCGCCCGGTCGAGTTGCTCGGCGGCTCTGTCCCCCAACCCGAGCCGCCGGGCCACCTGCCTCACGAAATCCACCACGGCGGGCAAGAGCTCGGCGTCGGTCGTCGCCGTGACGCGGGCGACGGATCTCTCCGGCTCCGGTGTCCCACGGTCGTCCGTCGCGGGCAATGCTTCCTCTTCCGCGCCGGAAGTCATAGGAAATTCATCTCCCTTGCCTTGCGCTCCAGCTCGTCGCGGAACCTGGGATGGGCGATGCCGATGAGCTTGCGCGTCCTCTCCCGGATGCTGCTGCCGCGCAGCTCCGCCACGCCGTACTCGGTTACCACGCGGTCTACCGTGTTCTTGAAGGTGGTGACCGCCGCGCCAGGGTGCAGCTGGGCGACGATGCGAGAGATCGCCCCGTCGGCGGCGCTCGAGTGCAGCACGATAAAGGACTGGCCGTGCTCGGAGAAGAGCGCCCCGCGGGCGAAGTCCGGCTGGCCTCCCGAGGAGGACCAGTACTCGCTGCCGAGCGACTCGGAGGCGCACTGGCCGAGGAAGTCGACCTCGAGGGTGGCGTTGATCGCGACGAAGCTCTCCTCTGCCGCGATGTTGCGCTCGTCGTTGGTGTGGTCGACGGGCCAGAACTCGACGCCCGGATTCTCCTTCACGAACTCGTACAGCCGCTGGCTCCCCAAAGCGTTGCCCGCGATTACTTTGTTCCGGTGGTTGCGCTTGCGGGTGCCGGTGATGACGCCCTTCTCGATAAGGTCGACGAACCCGTCGGCGAGCAGCTCGGTGTTGACCCCAAGATCCCGGTGTTCGCCCAGCAGCCCGAGTACCTCGTTAGGGATGGAGCCGATGCCGGCTTGCAGCGTGGCGCCGTCGGGTATGCGCTCTGCTACGTACCCGGCGATCTTGCGGTCGGCCTCTCGTAGCGGCCGCGGCGGCAGTTCGGTAAGCGGGTAGTCGGCCTCGCACCACCCGACGACCTGGCTGATGTGCACCTGGTTCTCGCCGGAGGTGCGGGGCATCCGGTGGTTCACCTCGACAAAGAAGGGGGCCTCCCCGATCAGGGGCGCCACGTAATCTGCGTGGGTGCCGAGCGAGAAGTAGCCGTGGCGATCCGGGGGCGAGACCGCAGCGAGCACCAGCGAGCAGCTCGTGGTGCGCCGCATAAGGGACGGCACCTCGCTGAAGTTGTTGGGTACCAGATCGCAGGTGTCCTCGTGGAAGGCCTCGCGGTTGGCCGGAGAGAGAAACCAGGAGACGTGGCGGAGCCCGGGGAAGACGCCGTGCATGTAACGCCGTTCGCGATGCGGGAACATCTGGTGGATCCTGACGCCCGACAACCGCCCCGCGCCGGCCTCCAGGGCGTCGAGAACCGTGAGCGGCTCGGAGTTGAACATACCGACGATGACATCATCGCCTTCGCCGACGTGGTCCAGCACCGCCTCCGGCTCACACCTTTTCTCGGCCAGCGCCGCACGGATCGTCGGCGGGTGCGTCTTCGCTCCATCCCCGATCGCCATCTAGCTGCCCCCTGACGTAGACATGACCCTCCCGGCAAGTTCGATGCGGCGGCTCTTCAGGTTCCGCAAACATCTTACCGAGCGTCGAGCGGCGCCACCAGCCCGCGGGTAGAGCGCAGGAGCAGATGAATGCTCACACCCATGCGTAAGAAGCCTTTCTATCGGGCATCTCTAGTGCAGGGCGAGTGTTGGGCATCTCGAGGAGGTAGCCAGCGCGACGCTCAGGTGCCACGAGGGTAGAAGAGGGCCTCCCGAATGGCACCAATGTTCTCCTCCACCGCTCCGAGCGCCCGGTCGAGGTGCAGCTCCTCAAGGAGCACGCGCGTGTCGTGGCCTTCCGGGAAAGAGCCCACCAGCTGCTGCAGGCTCTCCAGCCTGTCGCGCACCAACTCCGCCTTGCGCAGCTCATCCACCATCGCCGCCTGTCGTTCCCTAGCCGCCGCCAGGGCCTCGGGGCTATTGTCCTGTTCCACCGTCGCCTCCTGGTCTCCTGCCGAACATCCTACTCCATACGGCACTTCACCGGGTTGCCTATAAGTACAAAATTCTCCGAAGTTCGCGCCGATCCTGGGATGGTGGCATCATACTTGCAGTGAAAGGGTTGGCCTGCCGAGTTCCAAGAGCGGGTCGGAAAGGAGGTAAGGCGGTATGCAACCTACTCGTGTGCTGCCTGCCGTCTCGGTGCTGTCGTTGGTCAGCGTAGAATACGGCGGCTGGGCGCTGCTCGGCTTTCTTACCGGGCGCGGCCAGCTCGGGCAATTCCGCGAGCAGTTCTTCCGGGCCGGACACGCCCACGCCGGGGTGCTGCTGGTGCTCTCGCTCGTCTACTTTCTGCACCTCGACCGGACCGGGTACTCGGACGGGGTCAAGTGGTTCGCCGGCAGCCTCCTGCTCGCGGGGATCATGGCCCAGTCGGGCGGCTTCTTTATCCACCTCGGTCTCGGGCAGCCCAACAAGAGCTCACTCGGGACGATAGTGACGCGGTTCGGCGCTCTGCTCATCGCGGTGGCGCTGGTCATCTTGGCCGTGGGTCTACTCAGGAGCGGCCGAGGCACTTAGCGGTGCCAACGAAGCGGGAGACGGGGACATGGACCAGGAGCAGCAGCAACGCTACGACAGAGCGCACGCGCGCGTCCAAGCCGTAAAGGGCTTCTACACGTCCACGCGACCGCCTACGTGCTGGTCAACGTCGCCCTGTTCGTCATCAACTTACTTGTCGGCGGGTCGTGGTGATTCTACTGGCCGCTCATTGGCTGGGGCATCGGGCTGGGGGTGCACGCCCTGAGCGTGTTCGGCTTCGGCGGCGGCGGACCGTGGGGTCGAGAGTGGGAGGAACGCAAGATCAGGGAGCTCATGGATCAAGACCGACGACGGTAGCCCTCGTTCACCCACCTTCGGGGAGCTGGACTTTGCCGTTCACTCCGCGTTAGCAGACTGCACCGGTCAGGCGTTTTTCTACTCCAGGTACTCGGGCGAACAAGGGCAAGGATGCGCACTGTGTGAGATGCATCCGCTCTTTCCATGCACTACCTCTGGGTCTGAGCGCACCGAAGGAGGCGTCTAGATGAGGGTGTTCGTCACGGGTGGCACGGGCTTTGTCGGCAAGCCCACGGTAGCAAGAGGCCGAGGCCCCAAGTCTTGGGCCCCCGCCCGCTGACGGCGTGAGTACCACCCTCGAGCGCCTGCACGCACGCGTAAGTTGCCCAGAGGTTACAATAACCGGACATATTTCCACAGAGAGAGGCGAACCGATGGCCGAGCTGTATTGTCCGTGCCCCGGGAGGCACAAGCTCTGGGGAGAGTTCTGGTGGGTGGAAGGCAAGCACCGATGGGTCTTCTTCGATGACCTCGAAACGAGCGAGACCTACGCCGAACGGGTGGAGCGCTGCCCCACGTGTGGTCGGCGGCTCGAGCGCAAGGATCTTCTTGAGACGTAAGGCCGGCCCGCTAGTGTAAGTGGGCCGGAGCGCCGAAGGTAAAACCCCGTATAGTTTAGAGAAGGACCGGGCTGGCTGGAGGGGGGTAATATGGCCGAAGGCCCGGTCCTATATCGATCTGGCCGGGCCCTGGATTCCTTAGGAGGGGGGACTCTGTACCCGGTCTCTTGCGCCACACTGTACGGTACCCAAGAAGGGGTGCGCATCCGCCAGATGGCACATTTCTTTTCCAGCTCAAATGGGCTGGATGTAAGCCAGATGGCGTGGGCTTCTTCGAGCCCCACCCGACCGTCGCGAGCAAGTGTCCGGAATACTCGAGAAGATCTAGCGTGGAGAGATCGTCGAGCCCTTTGAGACCCTGCGGCTGGCGAAAAACGCTCGGCTTATAGACGTCCTAGTTATCCTTCGAACCTGCGAGATCCTCAGCGCCTCCGAACCAGACGCCACAGGCCTACCAGCACCCTGAATAGTACCAATCTGAACAGCCATCTTATCAACACGCCCACGTGCACCTCCTCATGGTAGTCAGGAACATATACGTCAGCGGAAGACAAGAGTTGCGCTACACCCCTTACCCTGCGCGTCTCTACGCCCCTGGCTATGTATGCGAAGGACGCTTACGTGGAGGCCAAGGGGAGGCGTGCGGGTAAGCCTATAAGGTGTTACTACAAGGTATTCGCCACAGCGCATATCTATCCAGCACCACAA
>JALYGY010000062.1 GCA_030776865.1 Actinomycetota bacterium
CTCGAGAGGGACCTATCCGACCCCAACGACCTGGACCCGGACGCCAACGGCATAGCCTGCGAGGAGTATGACTACGGGGGAGGAGGAGGTAGCCCTACCGCAACGGCCAGTGCCGCCGCGCAGGACAAATACCTTACCGCGGCGTCGGAGCAGTACCAGAAAGACCTCGGCTCTGACAACCTGTTCGACGCCGGCGGACCTGCCGCTGGCCCCGTTCCACCGATGCCGGACGGAAGCTGTCCGCCGGAGTTCCCCACGAAACAGAACGGAGCCTGCTACACGCCCTGATCCCACCGCTCCGGGATGTCCGAGGACGGACGGCGGAGGAGGAGGAGTGCAGGGGCCCGCGGTCCGGCGCGACTAATCCGCCAGGAGGCGGGTGAGACGGAGGCGGACACCCTCATCCTCGTCGGTGACGTAGAAGAAGCGCTCTCCATCGGCGATAGCGATGCCCTCCACGCGCGGCAGGTCCGGGAACTCGCGGACGTACTCTCCCTCCAGGGGGGCGGAGTGGGCATCGGATGGGAGCATGGAGCGGAAGTGGGTCGCTACCGTGTACCGGCCTCCGGGGTAGTCTCGTATGAGGACACTGTCCCCGTCGCGGCTGTCCACGTTACCGGTCACGAGGTGGATCTCCTCGCCCCTCTCGGTACCGAGGAGGGTGAGGTCGCGCACCCCGGCGATCTCGCCCTCGCGGCCGACGGCGTCCACGGCCCAGAAGCCTACGACCTCGGGCGGGGCGTCGTCGCCTCCGAAGAGGCGCTCGATGCCCTCGATCTCGACGAGGACGGGCCATCCGTCGGCGGAGACGGGGAAGCGGAGGCCCAACAGGAGCGTCCCGCTCTCGCGGGAGGCCGCGCCCTCGATGTTGATCGGGTAGTCGTCCTCGCGCACGAGGCCGGCCCACCTCTTGTTCCCCTCCTCACCGCGCTCTATCGTCGCAGCGATGAGGGCCTCGTAGGATTTCGGGCCGAGGGGGATGAGAGCGGGGCCCTTCGTCTTTAGGGCGTCGTTGATGAGGCGGTGCAAGAGAAAAGGCCTGCGCGAGATCTCCATCCCCATCGCCGGGTCGCCGGTCGCGTGCCCGACGTCGGCCTCGGGGAAGCGGGCGACAAAGCCCCTCTTGGGCTGCAGCGGGTCGTCCTTGCTACCGAAGTGGGAGCCGAACACGTAGATCCAGCCCCCACAGCGGGTGATGGCCTCGGCGTCCTCGGTCTTGCCGGCGTCGCCTAAAGGTTCGGCGTGAAGGCGTTCTATCTCCCAGCCCTCGGCGATATCGGCGCCGCGCCGGTGCCCGATGATGGCGACGCAGTCCTCGATCTCACCCTCATCCATCACAGCCCAGAACGCGAGCTCCCACCCTTGCGCCTCCAGGAGCACCTCGTCTTCGACCGTGAGCAGCCCCGAAGCCTCGTTCGGGTGCAGGTTGAGCTCCAGCCGGTGAAGTCCGTCCTCCGCCACGCACTACCTCCTCTGTTGGGGCACCAAGCTTACTACGCTACGCTCAACGGAGGAGGTTCCAGAGCGTCGCGAGCAAGGGACCGCAGCCCCTCTGTTAGGCCCGGCGCCTTGAATCACCCGACGCTCCTGAGCCAGCCGACGAGCATGTCTATGAGCCTCACGAACAGGTTTATCAGGCCCACGAGCAGTTCGAAGAGAACCGCAAGTATCTGCACCACGACGTCGGCGACGTCGTCAAGGAGGCCCGTCGCGCCAAGCACCAGGGCGAGGAGCAGTATCACCGCCACTATCAACAGTGGCCTGGCCACTACGTCTCACCTCCTCCGTGCCCGACTAGAAACCACGCACGTAGGATAGCGAAAAAGAGAACCGGAGCCCGAAGGGCCCCGGCCCACTTACCCGTTAGTGGTGACCCGGCGAGCAGCCACTACTTCGCCTCGTACACGACGACTTCCCCCGCCGCAAACTCCGGGAGCAGCAGAAGCTCGCTCAGGTTCTGCTTCACCCAGTCCTCGGCCTTCTCGTTGCTCTCCTCCGCGCCCCGCTGGTCCTCGAAGACGCTCACCGACACGAGCTCGTCCTCCCTATCGCTGGGGGCCAGGACAAAGTACGACACGAACCCCGGCGTGTCCCTGATGAGGGGTACGAACCCTTCCTTGACCCGCCTGACCACCTCGTCGGTCGAACCGGGGTCCGTCTGGTAGTAGCGTATCGCCACGAACATCCGTGCTCCTTTCCACGTATCGTTGCCCTTGGCGGGCCAAGCCCCGCACACCCTTATGATGCCATCCAAGGAAGCATGGCGCATCAGCGGTAATGAAAGAGCGGAGCAGCTGCTGGATGACCCCCAACCGGAGAAAGGGGTCCGGCGTCCGCCGCAGGGGTGATGCGTGGGGAAAGAGAAAGGAGAGCGGACGCCGGTTACCAAGAGACCGTACCAGCACAATGGGCATCGTGGGTTACAGCAAGGCAAACGCTCGGTAACAAAACGATAAAAGCCCTTCTACCTGGTGCCAGGGTGGTATAAACATCGCAAGCAACGGATGCGCCGGCCTCTCGTTGCCGGCGGAGAGCGGAGGGCGCCTACGATGACCTTGACGATCGGGACCGGGCCGTTCGGCAACCAGAGCGCCGGAACTTTCAACTTCGACACAGGGGTGCTAAGGGCGCACACCCTGTACTTCGAGGACTCCCCGCGGCGGGTGCGGGTGGTGTTGGGCGGCGAGACCGTCGCGGACACCAAGCGGGC
>JALYGY010000063.1 GCA_030776865.1 Actinomycetota bacterium
GCGTAACGGCCCCACTGCACGGTCTTGATCGCGACCTCCAGCGCCGCGCGCGCCGTCCTGCCGGCGGCGTAGACGTTCTTCCCCCGCTCCGGCGGCACGTAGCCGTCGGCGAGGTCGTGGACCTCACGCCTGGCGGCAGAGAGGAGGTGGTCGGCGTTCATCACCACCCGGTCGTCCTCTTCGAGGAAGCCCATCTCTTTGGCCTCCAGCGCACTGGAGGAGGTCCTGGCCATCGCTATGGTCTCGAACGCTTTCTGCACGAAGGGCAGCGGCGGCGCGTCGGGGGTGATCCTGAGCGGCCGGGAGACCAGCCTGCGCGCCAGCTCCTTCGTGCCGCCACCGGCCGGGATCAGGCCTACCCCCGCCTCGACGAGCCCCATATAGGTCTCCCCGGCGGCGACGATGCGGTCAGCGTGGAGGCAGACCTCGAGCCCCCCTCCCAACGTCTGTCCGCGCGGGGCCGCGACGACGGGCTTGGGGGCGAAGCGGAAGCCCATGAGGAGGTTTTGCAGGTCGTCCACGCTCTTGGAGATCTCTCCGATCGCCCCCTGCTCGACCCTCTGGGCAACCTCGAACAGGTTAGCCCCGACGCAGAAGTTTTTGCCCTCGTTGCCGACGACGAGCCCCACCACGTCGTCGCGCTCCAGCGCCTCCAGCGCCCTGTACCCCAGCTCCACGACCGCCGCATCTATCGAGTTGCCCCTGGAGTGGAACTCGAGGCACAGGACGCCGTCGCCGAAGTCCAGCAGGCTCGCCGAGTCGTTGCGGGCGATCTCTTTGCCCTCTTCGCGCAGACGGTCGAGCGAGATAACCATCGGGTCCTCGCGTGCTGGCCTGTACCCCTTATCGGCCGGGTTGTAGACGAGCTCCCTGCTCCCTCTCTTGTTGTAGAAGCTCTCGTGGCCACCTACGAGCATCTCTTTGACCCACGGGGCGACCTCGATGTCCATGGTTTCCATCCTCTCGACGGTCTCCCCCACGCCGAGCAGGTCCCAGGTACGGAACGGGCCGGTCTGGTGCACGAAGCCCCACTCCATCGCGTGGTCCACGTCCTCTAAGGTGTCGGAGATCTCCGGCACCCTACGGGAGGCGTAGGCGAGGTAGGGCAGCAGCGTATCCCTTATGTACCGGGCGTGACGGTCCTCGTCGGCCTTCTGCACGAGGAAGCGCAGACGCGCGCCTAGAGATCCCTGTTTCTGCGCTTCTTTGGCTACGGGGATCTCCGGGTTCTCCGGGGGGCGGTGCTCGAAGGTCTCGAGGTCCAGGACGTCGAAGACGGTCTTGCCGTCGCGTTTGTCACGCCTGTAGAAGCCGGCGCCGCTCTTGTTGCCGAGGAGGTTCCTATCGAGCATCTCTTTGAGCTTGGGGTGCGGTTTGAACTCCTCGCGCGACTCGTCATTGGGGGCGGCCTCATACAGGTTCTCGGCGACGTCGACGGCGATGTCTAGGCCGACCTGGTCGTTGAGGCGGAAGGTGGCGGTCTTGGGGCGCCCGATCAGGGGTCCCGTTATGGCGTCGACTTCTTCAATGCCGTAGCCGTTCTCCAGGGCGTAGCTCACCGACTGCATCCCGGTGAAGCTCCCGAGCCTGTTCCCGATGAAGTTCGGCGTATCCTTCGCGATGACAGCGCCCTTGCCCAGAACCCGCTCCCCGAAGTCGCGCACGAACTCGACGATCTGGGGGTCGGTCTCTTCGGTTGGAATGATCTCCAGGAACTTCAAGTAGCGCGGCGGGTTGAAGAAGTGCGTGCCGAGGAAGCGCAGCTTGAAGCCTTGACTGCGGCCCTCCGCTAACAGGTGCAGCGGTATGCCGGAGGTATTGGAGGAGATTACGGCGTCCTCTTTCGCGAGGCCCTCCACTCGCTGCATGAGCCCCCTCTTGGGCTCGAGCTTCTCGACGATGGCCTCGAGGACCCAGTCCGCCTCGGCGACCCGGTCGAAGTCGTCGTCGAAGTTGCCCAAGGAGATCCGGCCGGCCACCGCTTCGCTCATGAGCGCGGCGGGGCGAGCACTTTTCATCCTATTGAAGCCCGCTTCGACGATGTCGTTCTTGCCAGCGTCCGGTTTGTCAGGGGCGATGTCCAGCAGATCCACCTTGAGGCCCGCGTTGGCGCAGTGGGCGGCTACCTGCGCGCCCATCGTCCCCGCGCCCAGCACCGCCACCCGGCGTATGCGGTGTGTCATCGTATATCCACCTCGTTCCCGCAGGGTCTACCAACCGCGTTCACGATAGCATCCCGTCACGGGCGGCGTAGAGAAGTGCTAGAGTGCGGGACGAAGTAGAGAAGGAGGAGGTCCGTTGCTGGCCGACGTTAGCCGCTCTCTGGGTACGGATTATTACCTCATCGAGGAACTTCTTACGGACGAAGAACGCGAGATCCGGGACCGGGTCCGCTCCTTCGCCGACCGGGATGTCATCCCGGTGATCAACGACTACTGGGAGCGGGGGGAGTTCCCGTTCGAGATGATCCCCAAGATCGCGGCTCTGAACATCGCGGGGGGCACCATAAGAGGCTACGGCTGTCCGGGGATGAGCGAGGTCGCCTCGGGCCTTGTGGCCGCCGAGCTGGCGCGCGGCGACGGGAGCCTGAACACCTTCTTCGGCGTCCACTCCGGGCTCGCGATGGGCACCATCGCGATGCTCGGGAGCGAGGAGCAGCGTGAGAGGTGGCTCCCGCCGATGGCGCGGTGCGAGAAGATCGGGGCCTTCGGGCTGACGGAGCCGAACCACGGCTCTGATGCGGTAAGGCTCGAAACGAGGGCCAGGCGCGAGGGAGATGAGTACGTCATAGAGGGCTCAAAGCGCTGGATTGGCAACGCCTCCTTCGCCGACGTCACCATAATCTGGGCTCGTGACGACGAGGGCAACGTCGGCGGCTTTCTCGTCGAGAAGAGCACGCCCGGTCTCTCCGCCGAGGTCATAACCGGCAAGACCTCCAAGCGCTGCGTGTGGCAGGCGGACGTGGAGCTCGAGGGCGTGAGGGTGCCGCTCGAGAACCGCCTCGAGGGCGCCCGCACCTTCAAGGACACCGCGAAGGTACTCACCGCCACCCGCTACGGGGTCGCGTGGGAGGCCATCGGTCACGCTATAGCGTGCTACGAGGCGGCCTTGACCTACGCAAAAGAGCGCATCCAGTTCGGCAAGCCCATAGCCAACTTCCAGCTCATCCAGAGCAAGCTCACTAACATGCTCGCCGAGATCACCAATATGCAGCTCATGTGCTTGAGGCTCTCGCAGCTCCTGCAGCAAGGCAAGATGACCGGGGGGATGGCGTCTCTAGCGAAGATGAACAACGCCAAAAAGGCGCGAGGGGTATGCTCCGAGGCGCGGGATATCCTCGGCGGGAACGGGATCCTGCTCGAGTACCACGTCGCGCGCCACCACTCGGACATGGAGGCGGTCTACACCTACGAGGGCACGGACACGGTGCAAACCCTCATAGTGGGGCGTGAGATCACCGGCCTCAACGCGTTTGCTTAGGCTTCAGGCTACAGGCATCAGGTTTCAGGTAGAGGAAACCGGGGCGGACCGTTGCGTTCGATACCAGGCGGTGCGGTGGGTCGGGTAGTGCGCGCAAGAGCATGGCGCAGGAATCCATAATAAGCTGATACCTGATGCCTGAAACCTGATGCCTGAGCGACCGAAGGGAGCGACAATGAAAGTGATGGTGTTGCACGAGCTCGGTGGGCCTGACGAGCTCAGTTACGAGGACGTGCCCGAGCCGGAGCCGGGTCCCGGCGAGACGGTCGTCAGGCTCCACGCTGCGGCCCTCAACCGCCGCGACCTCTTTGTCACCTACGGCCAGTATCCGGGCATAGATCTCCCCGCCACTCCGGGCTCCGACGGCTCCGGCGAGGTCGTCACCCGCGGCGACGGCGCCACAGGGCCCGATGAGGGGACCGAGGTCGTGATCAACCCGGCGCTCTACTGGGGCGACGACCCGCGAAAGCCCGGCAAGGAGTACCGGATCCTCGGGGTCCCGGACGACGGCACCTTCGCCCAGTTCGTCAAGGTACCCGCGGAGAACGTCTTCCCCAAGCCCTCCCACCTCTCGCACGAGGAGGCCGCCGCCCTGCCGCTCGCCGCCCTCACCGCCTACCGGGCGCTCGTCACCCGCGGCGAGTTAAAGGAGGGTGACACAGTCGTTATACCGGGCGTTGGGGGCGGGGTGGCGACCTTTCTGGTTCAGATGGCCGCGACGCTCGGAGCGCGGGTCTTCGTCACCTCGGGGAGCGACGAGAAGCTCGAGAAGGCCAAGGAGTTCGGCGCCGAGGGCGGCGTCAACTACAATTCCGAGGACTGGTCCAAGGAACTCAAGGGTATGGCCGGCGGCGTGGACCTCTCCGTGGATCTCGTCGGCGGCGAGGCCTTCAACGCGCTGGTCTCGCTCGCCAAACCCGGCGGACGCATCGTCGCCGTCGGAGCGACGGCAGGGCCGACGCCGAAGGCGATGACGATCCGCATCGCCCTCAAGCACCTCGACGTCCTCGGCACGGCGATGGGGACCAACGAGGAGTTCGGTGCGATGCTCGACCTCTACGCCGAACACGGCCTGCGCCCGATCATCGACGAGACCTTCTCGCTCGAAGAAACCGCTTCTGCCCTCAAGCACATGGAGGAGGGCAAGGGGATCGGGAAGATAGTGCTCGGTATCCCCGAGTAGCTTCGACACACGCGAAGCGGTAGCCGGGTGTGGGGTATAATGGGTGGTTGATGAACCCGAGCCCACCGTGCTGCGAATCGGTCCTTATCGCTGCTTCTTTTATGCGGGTGATCGTGAGGAGCCACCACATATTCATGTTGAGCGAGATGTCAACGTCGCCAAGTTCTGGCTCGATCCCGTAAGGCTTGCCAACAGTGGTGGATTCCGGCGCAACGAAATCGGGCGCATTCAGAGGTTGATAGAGGAACACCAGGCCGAGCTACTGAGGGGTTGGGATGAGTTCTTCAACGACTAAGGTGCCCAGTGCTCGTGCGCAAGAGGTAGTAGTGACGGACGACACGATTACCGTCGAGCTATCGGATGGACGCTCGATCTCTGCGCCCCTCGCATGGTATCCACGCCTCGTACACGGCACACCCGAAGAACGTGCGGACTGGAGGCTGGTAGGACAGGGTACCGGCATTCACTGGCCCGCATTAGATGAGGACATCAGCGTAGACAACCTCCTCGTAGGTCAGGCCTCCGGGGAAAGTCAGCGATCGCTGAAACGATGGTTGGTTCGGCGGGCCGGGGCCAGCTCCTAGCCGCTGACACCGAGCGCGGCCTGCGCCCGGTCATCGACGAGGCCTTCTACCTCGAGGAGACCGCTGCGGCCCTGAAGCACCTGGAAGAGGGGAAGGGGATCGGGAAGATAGTGCTCGACATACCCGCGTAGTCTTAAACGTGTAACCGAGGAAGGGATAGGCAGGCATTCGCGCCGGAAACGAACCACGATTCGACCGCCTCGAGTCGGAGCGCGTAGCTCTGCGCCGCTTTAAAGGCTCGGAACTGGAGCCCTTTTTGGCCTACCGCAACGATCCCGAGGTGGCCCGTTACCAGTCCTGGGAGTCGTGCAGCGAGCTGGAGGCGCTCGACTTCATTCGAGAGCTGAGATCGTCGGAACCTGGCACGCCCGGCGAATGGTTCCAGTTCGCCGTGGAGCTGAAAGGGAGCGGGCCGCAGAAGACGTTGGAAGGTCGCCGGACAGCGCAGCCCCTGGCTAGAGTGGCGTTCGAGACGTTCATCCCGACACAGAGGCCGTATCTCGAGGAGCACGTGCACCGGCTGAACAGGGAGAACTGGTCCCCCTTCCTGCTGCATGGGGCTACGAAGAACCGAACGTCTGGAGGCGGCGGCCCGTCGCCAACCGGGAGTCAGCGTAACCCAGTCCTGAACTACGGGAGGGCAGGGACCTCGAACTCGTAGGTGTCGCCGTGGCTCAGGTAGTGAACCCTCTCTTCCAGCCCCGCTTCGACGACCGCTCTCTTGAAGTCCTCGAGCGGCGACTTGAAGACGGTGTAGTCGTTGTAGTGGATCGGTATCGCGGTGCGGGGTTCGATGATCCCGATCGCCTCGACGCCCTGCCTGGCGTCCATGGTCACCATGACGACGCCCAGGATCATGGTCCCCCCCAGGTGCAGGAGCGCCAGGTCGATCTGGGGGTAGCGTCTGGGTATCTCTTCGAGCTGCTCGTGGACGAGCGTGTCCCCGCTGATGTAGAGCCGCAGACGGGTCTCGTCCTCGGCCGTCCCGAACTCCAGCATGCTGCCCATCACAGGCGGAAGCGCCGCGGCGAGGGGGCCGGGCGCGTGGGTCCCCGGCATCGCGGTGAGGCGCAGGCGGGCCTCGCCCTTGGTTATCGAGAGCGTCTCCCAGGTTCTCAGGGCGTGCGCCCGGGTGAAGCCTTTTCTCTCGAGGTAGGCTACAGCGTGTCTGGTGGAGATGATCGGGGTCGCCTTGTTGAGCTTCCGCTGCGCGACACGGTCGAAGTGGTCCCCGTGCAGGTGCGAGAGCAGGACGAAGTCGAGCGGGGGCAGGTCTTCGATCTCAACGGCCGGATTGGTCTGGCGCCGCGAGATTAAACCGTACCCCAGGTGGACGTGGTCGCCCCGGTGGAGGAAGTTGGGGTCGGTCAGGATCGTGAACCCCGCATAACGGATCACGACGGTCGCCGTCCCCACGAAAAAGACCGAGCCACTCCCGAAGTCCGGGTCCTCGTTCCTCCTTGGCAGAACGAAGGTCCTCACCTCGTCCATCGGCCGCCTTGGGTCCTCATCGGATGTGCGGTTAGAACTGTGCAACTACGATGACTGAGGGGAGGCCCGCAGTTCTGACACGACCTCCTCGGCACTGGAGAACTCGGGGGTGCTAAGAGCCTGGATCCTCTCCACCAGCTCGCCGGGGGCGCCGTTGCTCTCGGCGGCAGAGGTCACTTCCTCCTTGCTCGCCGGATAGTCGACGCCTTCCAAATACTGCTGCGCATTATCGGGGTTGAAGTCCATCGCGGCCTCCTGCGTCGCGGGTGTCATCCGCTATATGCCCTCGATGATCTAAATCGTAACGTTACAAGTCCCACAACTTCCGGTAAGCATCGAGCACCAGATGCCGGCACCCTTCCGGGAGGTCTTTGTACGGGATCTCGCGACCCAAACGCCTGTAGGGAGGATGCCCGCGCTGTAGCTGGCTGCTACCTTCGGGCCCGAGCAGATCCTCACTCATGCTCAGGTAGACGTACTCGCCAGGTTCTTTCACCGAGAGAAAGCCGGTGAACACCGCGGTGTAGCGTTCGGCGGTCACGCCGCCGGCGTCGTAGCATCAGACGTAGCGCGGGACGCCGTTCGGCAAGAGCCGCTCTTTCCTGTCTCGCAAGCTCACGCCCGGATTATGAACGATAAAGAGGGACCGGTTCTCCGGCCCCTCTCCTCCTAGCCCTCCGCCGACGGAAACCTTACTTGACGAACTGCTCGTCCTCGGTCGAGCCGGCGAGGGCCGTGGTCGAGGCCGCGCCGCCCGCAACGACCTGGGCCACCTCGTCGAAGTAGCCGGCCCCAACCTCGCGCTGATGCTTGGTTGCAGTGTAGCCGTACTTTTCGGCGGCGAACTCGGCCTGCTGCAGCTCGGTGTAGGCGGCCATACCGCGCTCCCGGTAGTCCCGGGCGAGCTCGAACATCGAGTAGTTGAGAGCGTGGAAGCCAGCTAAGGTGACGAACTGATACTTGTAGCCCATCGCGCCGAGCTGGTCCTGGAAGGAGGCGATGGCCCCCTCTGCGAGCTTCGCCGTCCAGTTGAACGATGGCGAGCAGTTGTAGGCCAGGAGCTTGCCAGGGTACTTCTCGTGGATCGCCTCGGCGAACTCCCGAGCCTCTTCGATGTTCGGCTCTGAGGTCTCGCACCACACCACGTCGGCATAGGGCGCGTACGCGAGGCCGCGCGCTATCGCGTAGTCCAGCCCAGCCTTGACCCCGTAGAAGCCTTCGGAGGTCCGCTCACCGGTCAGGAACGGCGCGTCGGCGGGATCTACGTCAGAGGTTATGAGCTTCGCCGCATCAGCGTCGGTGCGCGCGACGATGACAGCGGGTACCCCCATCACGTCCGCCGCGAGCCTGGCCGAGATGAGGTTCCTGATGCCCTGAGCCGTCGGCAGGAGAACCTTGCCACCCATGTGGCCGCACTTCTTCTCCGAAGAGAGCTGGTCCTCGAAGTGAACGCCCGCGGCTCCGGCCTCGATCATGGCCTTCGTGATCTCGAAGACGTTCAAGGCCCCGCCGAAACCTGCCTCGCAGTCGGCAACGATCGGCGCGAACCAGTAGATCCCGTTCTGGCCCTCAGCGTGGTGGATCTGGTCCGCCCTCTGCAGAGCCTGGTTGATCACCTTGACCAGCCGCGGTCCACTGTTGGCCGGATACAGACTCTGGTCCGGGTACATCTGCCCCGCCAAATTAGCGTCCGCCGCGACCTGCCAGCCTGAGAGATAGATGGACTCGAGCCCCGCTTTGACCTGCTGCACCGCCTGGTTGCCCGTCAAGGCTCCCAGCGACGCCACATAATCCCTGGTCTGCATGAGCTCCCACAGCCTCTCGGCGCCCATCCGGGCGAGGGTGTACTCGATCCTCACCGAACCCCTGAGCCGCAACACATCCTCCGCCGAATACGGACGCTCTATACCCCCCCAGCGCTCAGACTTCCACCCCCTGGCTATCTCAGCCGCCGCACCCTTGCCGTTCAACATCCCTCGCTCCTTCCCTCTTGCTGCTTGCCCATCACATTTAGATACACAAGCGACATACGTGCACTTTGCACTGGACTATTGTGTAGATCTTTTCGGATCGTGTCAAATGGTGTATGGGCTGGTTGGTTTTGTTCGAGGGGTAAGGGACCGGCGGCCGGTAGGCCGCACCGCCGGTCGTGCTGTCGGGACGGTCGGGGATCTCTCCCTCCTACTCCAGGATTTCGTAGCCGGGGAGGGTCAGGAACTCGACGAACTCGTCCTGAGTGGAGATCTGGTCGAAGAGCTCGGCGGCCTTACCGAACTCGTCCCTCTCGTAGCGCTCGGGGCCGACGACATCGTTCTTTATCGTGTCTAGCTCTTCTTGGAGGGTTTTGCGGAAGAGTTCGACGGTTACTTCGGTGCGGTCTTCGAGGATGCCCTGGGGGTGGTGGATCCACTGCCACACCTGGGCGCGGCTGATCTCGGCGGTGGCCGCATCCTCCATTAGGTTGAAGACGGGGACGGCGCCGCGGCCGGCGAGCCAGGCGGCGAGGTACTGGACGCCGACGCTGATATTGTTGCGGAAGCC
>JALYGY010000064.1 GCA_030776865.1 Actinomycetota bacterium
GAAACAGGCAAGCCACCCGCGAGTTTTTTGACCAGTTGCACCTCTCGTTCGTCCGCCTCCGGGCTGCTGTAGGGCGTCTCCATAATCGCCGGGATCCCCGGTAGACCGGCGAAAAGCTCCCTCCAGGCTTCCTCGAGTATCTGCCCCTCCCCTATCTTGCTGTGCCCGTCGCGGTGGCTCCCGAGATCATTTCTAGCGTCGTTGAGGTGCAGCAGGGCGAGGGCCGGACCGACGGCGCTCTGTAGTTCTTGCGCGACCGACCGCGCGCCGCCGAGCGTCGAGAGCTCGTAGCCCGCGACGAAGGCGTGGGCCGTATCCAGGCACACCCGCATGCTCGCGCGGCTGGCGACCTCGCCCAATGAGTCGAACGTCGAGCAGAGCTGGGTGCCCGCGCCGACGGAGTTCTCCACCACCGGCTCCGCCACCGGGGTGGAGGCCCCGGCAAAACTCGCCGCGAGCTCTCGGACCCGGTCCAGGCCCTCCACGAGCCGGTCCATACCCTTCTCCTCCCCCTCCCCCCCGTGGCTGCCAGCGTGGAAGACAACGAGATCCAGGCCCAGCGCCCCCGCGGCCACCAGCTCGCGCGCCAGCGCCTCCGCCGAGCGCCGGCGCAACCCTTTGTGCGGCGAGGCCAAGTTTATGAGGTATTTGGCGTGCGCGGCAACGGGCGAGAGCCCGAGCTCCCGTCTTCCCTCAGCGAAAGCTTCGGCGTCCGAGCGCGGCGCCGGGACGGTCCAGCCCTGCGGGTTGGAGACGAAGATCTGGACCGTCTCACACCCGAGTTTGCGGGCGGCTTCGAGGGTTCTCTCGAGACCGCCGGAGGTCGGGAGGTGGCGTCCGATCCTGTTCGTCCTTCCGGGCATGGCGGAGATTCTAACCGCGCGACGCGCCGCGAGAGATATAATCTGTCGAACCTCAGAAGATCGGAAGGAGCTTACCGCATGGCACTCGAAGGCAAGGTGGCCAAGATCCTCGGGAACAACGAGGTCGTGATCAACCGCGGACGCAACGAGGGGGTGCGGCCGGGGATGCTCTTCGAGGTCTTCGCCCCCGAGGGCGAGGAGGTCTGGGACCCGGATACCGGGGAGACCCTAGGCACGGTCGAGGATGTCAAGGCGCACGCCGAGGTCACCGAGGTGAAGGAGAGGCTCGCCGTTGCACGCCTCCAGAACACCAGGGCGCCCTCCGGCGCCATGAACCTGGGCGAGATGCAGGAGAATCTGCAGCGCATCTTCGGCCAGATGTTCGGCGAGGACGTGAAGCTGGGAGGTTTCGGGACCTCCTCCGGCGACGACCCGGACCTCGAGTCCATGTTCGGCGGGCCGCTCGAAGACCTCTCCAAGGTGCATGTCGGGGACGCCGTCCGAGAGATAAAGCGCCGCTGATCAGGCAGAGCAACGCCCCGCGCCTCCCGGTAACGTTCGGCCTGATCTCCACCTGCGTGCTGGTCTACGCGGGCGTCGCGGCCCTGGGTGTCGAGGCGTACGGCTCTCCCTGGAGCACCGCCCTCGTGGTCCAGCCGGGAGCGGTGCTGGCCGATGGTGCGCTCATCCCGGCGCTCGTTGCGCAGGGGGAGGTATGGCGCCTCTTTTCGAGCATGTTCCTCCACTCAGGCGTAACCCACCTGGCGCTCAACATGCTCTCGCTCTACTTCCTCGGCTCCTTCGTCGAGGCGGCGTTCGGGCGGGGCCGCTTCTTCGCGCTCTACCTCCTCAGCGGCATCTCCGGCGGGCTGGCATACCTGTACTTCGGGGGGTTCGAGGCGCCGGCGGTGGGAGCGTCGGGCGCGATCTTCGGCTTGCTTGGCGGGGTTCTCGGGTACTCGCTGGGACGGGGGACCTTCTCCTGGCAGAACCCCCTGATCCGGCAGCTCCTCATCCTACTCGCCCTGAACCTCTACCTGGGGTTCTCGATCCCCAACATAAGCAACACCGCCCACCTCGGCGGCCTCGCGGGCGGGGTCGTCTTCGGGTGGCTCGTAGCCCCGACCGTCTACTCCCGCAAGTGGCTGCGGGCGCTCTCGCCCGTCGTCATCGTGCTCGGCGCGGAGATCGTGGTCCTGGCCGCCTGGTTTCTCTACCTCGCCTGAACTCTACCCGCCCGGAAGGGCCATGAGCCCGGCAGCGGTCACGACCAGCGTCACCGCGAAGAGCACCCCGGTACCCTTGCTGGAGTCTTCGGTCTGAGCCTCCGGAAGCAGGTGGGCCGCCCCCACGTAAGCCAGCACGCCCCCAGCGACGCCGGTCAGAAAGCCGAGCGCTCCACCTCCAGGTACCGGCAAGGCCACGGTCAGGCCCGCTGCGAGCGGGATCGCAAGACCCAGCAATACCGCCGTTCGCAGGATTCGAGCGCCGGTCGCGCGCGCGGCCACGAAGACGGCGGCAAGCGAGATCCCAACCGGCATCTGGTGGACCAGCACACCGAGCCCGAGGAGCCAGGAGGTAACGACGGACGCCTTCGCGCCGACTCCCAGAACAAAGCCATCGGCGAAGTTGTGGATCGCCAGCCCCAGCACGAACGGCCGGAGCGCGTGCTTGCGGACCCGCTCCTCGGTCGAGTGGTGCGTGAGGGTGAGTACCTCGGTCAGGAACAGAAAAACGAAGCCCCCGATAAAGCCCGCGATCGCCCATTCTCCCGCGAGCTCCAAACCTTCGGGAAAGAGATCCACAAACACCAGGGCAAGCAATATCCCAGCCGCAAAAGCAGCCGAGTACGACCGACCTCTTGCGCTCACGTCCCCGCCGAGCAAGGCCATGAGGCTTGCTCCCGAAAAACCTATAGCAGCCAGCACCGCCACGAGGATCGCGCTCACCCTCCCATCCTCCTGCGCGTCGCGCCAGTACAGAGCGGCGAGCTCGTACCCTCTACCTGCAGTCGGCGCATCGCCCGTAAATCTCGAGGGTGTGGGACCTGATCTCGAAGTCCATGCCCTTCAGGCTCCGGAGGTCCAGGGGACACCTCTCGAACTCCGAGACGTCGCCACAAGACTCGCAGATCAAATGGTGATGATGGTCCTCGGCCAGCTCGTAGCGCGGGCCACTACCCAGGTCCAACCTCCGCACCACCCCGATCTCCGAGAAGAGGTCCAACGTCCGGTAGATCGTCACCAGCCCTACCCCAGGACAGCGCTCCCGGATCTCGGCCAGACTCTGGTGCTGCCCCGCAGCCAATGCCCCCACCACCGCAAGCCGTTGCGGCGTCGCCTTGTAACCCCGCCCCCGAATCTTCCCAACCACCGCCCCCAATCCCAAAACGCCCCTCACTCTAATCGAAAATTCTTTTCATTTATATACACGAACGTATCAGGAACGGCGAGGATAGTCAAGAGGTTTGGAGGTTAGCCCGGGTCGGGCCGTTTACGGGGCGGGCGGGAGTGGCGGAGGAACAGTATTAGGGCGCAGCCGAGGGCCAGGACGCTGCTGACGAGGAGGTTGCCTCGGAGGGAGTCCCCGATCAGGAAGGCCGGGTCTATGCGCAGGGTTTCGACGAAGAAGCGTCCCACTGAGTAGAGGCTCACGTAGAGGAGGACGATGTCGCCGTCCCTGAGGCGGTTAGCGAAGCGGCGGGCGAAAAAGAGGAGGGTGAGGCAGACGAGCAGGTCCCAGATCGACTCGTAGAGGAAGGTCGGGTGGAAGGAGGTAGCGTCGGCGAACTCTGCGGGCC
>JALYGY010000065.1 GCA_030776865.1 Actinomycetota bacterium
ATGAAAACCAGTGCCCGGAAGATACTACATCTCGAGCGAGCCAAAGGCCGCTTCGACAGCCTCCTGTGGTGATGACGCCACGGTCACGTGCTCCCCGAGATCCCAGCTCCTCAAAGCCACCACCGGACGCCCGACCTTCAATGCCAACCCGATCTCCGAGAGCGTACCGTACTCTCCACCGATAGCTATAACCACTTCCCCGGAACAGACGACCGCCAGGTTCCTCGCGTGCCCTGTGCCCGTGGCTATCGAGAACGTTAGAAACTCGTTCGCCTGTCGTCGGTCCTCGCCCGGCAGGATGCCGATCGCCACGCCGCCAGCCTCCGTGGCGCCGCGAGCCGCGGCCTCCATCACCCCGGAGCGTCCGCCGCAGATGACGGTGCCGCCTCCGTCGGCGACGAGGCGGCCGATCCGCCTGGCCTTCTCGTAGAGCTCCCCGGAGGCGACGCCGGATCCCACCACCGATACGTATGGCCCGCTACTCATAGGGTCGGGTAGCGGCTCACCTGGCCGAGCAGGTAGCGGAGAAGAGCGACGGCCCCGTCCTTGCTCAACGGCTCGTTCCAGTTGCCGCACTTGGGCGACTGAATGCACGCCGGACAGCCTCGTTCGCAGGGGCAGCGGACGATGACACCTAAAGTGTCGCGGGCGAGGGACTCAAAGGCGTCGTAGCCGCGCCGCGAGATGCCCACGCCGCCGGGGTAGCCGTCGTAGACGAAGATCGTCGGCAGGCGGTTCTGGCGGTGAACCGGGGTGGAGAGGCCTCCTATGTCCGCCCGGTCGCACATCGCGAAAAGGGGCAGAAGCCCGATCATGCCGTGCTCCCCGGCGTGTAGCGCCCCGCCGAAGCTCTCGAAGCTCGGGCGAGCCCCTGCCGGCAGGGGCGGCAGCGTCACCCAGAAGGCCTGCGTACCCAGGATCACATCGGGCAAGTCGAGCGGGTAGACCCCCACCTCTCTATCGTCGGCCACCCTTACCTTTTTGTAGTACGTCACCGAGTCCGTCGTCCTCACCCGGCCCCAGTTGAGCGTCGCCCCGTTCGCCAGACCGCGCTTCTCGGTCTCCTCCAATATCTCCACGTCGGTCTCGATCCGCGGCCTGGTGTAGAAGCGGTTCGGGACGCGGCGGGCGACGGCCCGGTGAGCCGCGAGGTCGAGCTCCTCGACCTCGTAGGCCATGCCGCGGTGGAGGTAGGTCGCGCCGGGGTGAAGCTCGCTCGGGGCGCGGGAGGCCTCGGCGGTGCCGATCAACTCCCCTTCGGTGTCCGCGATGAGCACCGTCTCCGAGGACGCCGAGCGCAGCGATATTTTGCGCGCCGGATTATCCCCGCCAGCGTACACAAGCCGCCCCCCGCTCGACGCCAGCGCCCCGGATCGCATCATCTCCGTGGCGACCGGGCGGTAGGCCGGCCCGAAGTACACCTCGTCGCCAGCCTCTAGCGGGGCCTCGTGCGCGGCTGCCAGGAGGTGCGGGCCGAGGATGTAGGGGTTCTCGAGCGTCACGCGGGCAGCCTCGACCCGGCGGCCGAGGACCCGACGGGGGTTCTCAAAGAGGTACTGGTCAAGGGCGTCCCGCCCGGCGATGTAGACGGCGAGCGAAGGGTCGGTGCCGCGCCCGGCCCGGCCCCACTGCTGCCAGATGGAGGCAACACTCCCCGGGTAGCCGCAGCAGACCACCGCGTCAAGGATGCCCACGTCTACGCCGAGCTCCAGGGCGCTCGTCGAGACTACGCCGAGGAGCTCCCCGCGGAAGAGCTTGCCCTCGATCTCGCGCCTCTCCTTGGCCGTGTAGCCCGCGCGGTAGGGCGAGATGCGCCCTGAAAGGTCCACACCCACCCGGTCGGCGGCGTAGCGGTAGATGAGCTCGGCTCCTTTGCGGGTCTTGGCGAAGGCTATGGTCCTTATCCCCTGCGAGACCAGGTTCGCGAAGACGAGGGCGCCCTCCGTAAGGAGGCTTCGGCGCTCCCCCTTCTCCTTATCCAGGAGCGGCGGGTTGCGGAAGATCACACGCCGCTCCCCCGAGGAGGCCCCGTCCTCGTCTACGAGCGCGAACGGTAGGCCCGTGAGGCTCTCGGCGAGCTCCTGCGGATTGGCTATCGTTGCGCTCGCCAGCACGAACCTCGGGTCGCCGCCGTGCAAAGCAGCCGTCCGCCGCAACCTCCTGAGCACTGTTGCGACGTGCGAGCCGAAGACGCCGCGCAAAACGTGTGCCTCGTCGACCGCCACTACTCGCAAATTACGCAAGAAATCTGCCCAGGCCTCGTGGTTCGGCAGTATCCCGACGTTCAGCATGTCCGGGTTGGTGAGCACAACGTTCGCCCGGCGGCGTACGTCCCTCCGTATCGCTTGCGGCGTGTCGCCGTCATAGGTCGCCGGGTGGACGCCGCGCAGCCCGAAGGCCCGTATCTTCCCCAACTGGTCCTGGGCGAGGGCCTTTGTCGGGTAGAGAAGCAGCGCCCGGCTCGCGGCTCTCCCAAGGGCGTTCTCGAAGGCCGGTATCTTGTAGCAGAGCGACTTGCCGCTCGCGGTGGCGGTGGCGACGACGACGTTCTCCCCAGCGCGCACCCGCTCGTAGGCCTCGCGCTGGTGGGAGTAGAGGCGCTCGATGCCCATCTTCGAGAGGGCGGAGGCGAGCTCCGGATGCATCTTCTCCGGCAACCCGACGAGGTTCGCCGGGCGTGGCGGGAGGCTCGCGACGGTCTGCCCCAGAGCGTCGACCGCGGGGCGGCTCATCCCGGCGAGGGATCTCGGTTCGCGGATCTTGGCCCCAGGGTTACTCGGCACCACAAAACCCTGTTTCGGACGCAAGGCCGGGATACTGAAGCACGGCTTTCCCACGATCCGCTATCGGCAGTGACCCCTGGCTCCAAAACGGGATCATTCCGGCGCGAGGACTCCTAGAGCTCGCGCCGACCGGCGAAGGCCCTGCCCAAAGTAACCTCGTCAGCGTATTCGAGGTCCCCGCCGACGGGCAGACCGCTCGCCAGCGCCGTCACCCGCACGGGGAGGTCCTTCACCTCCTGAGCGATAAACATCGCCGTCGCCTCGCCGGTGGTGTTCGGGTTGGTGGCGATGACGAGTTCCTTGATCTCCTCCCTCTCGATCCGCGCGAGGAGCTCCGCTATGCGCAGATCCTCCGGCTCTACGCCGTCGAGCGGCGAGAGGGCGCCGCCGAGGACGTGGTAGAGGCCCCGGTACTCGCCGGTACGCTCCATCGGGCCGATGTCGTAGGGGTCTTCGACGACGCAGATGGCGCTCCGGTCGCGCCGCGCGTCGCGGCAGATCTCGCACTCCTCGGCCTCGGTCAGGTTGAAGCAGCGCCGGCACGGCTTGATCCGCTCCTTGACCTCCCTCAAGGCCTCGGCGAGCCCGAGGGCGTCCTCCTGCCTACCCCGGATTATGTGGAAGGCGATGCGCTGGGCGCTCCTGGGCCCGATGGAGGGGAGTTTGGAGAGTTCGGTTATGAGCCGCTCGACCGGCCTCGCGTAAATCGCCAAAGATCCCCTACATCCCTGGCAGGTTCAGCCCCAGATCCCCGAGACCACCGGTGATCCCGCCGAGCTTCTTGGAGGCGAGCTCCTGGGCGCTCGCGAGCGCCTCGTTGACGGCGGCGAGCACCATGTCCTGCAGCATCTCGACGTCCTCGGGGTCCACGACATCCGGGTCGATCTCGATCGAGACGAGCTCCAGCCCGCCCGTCATCGTGGCCTTCACCGCCCCCCCGCCAGCGCTCGCGGTCACGGTCTCGCGGGCCAGCTCCTCCTGGGCCTGTTGCATCTGCTGCTGCATCTGCTGAACCTGCTGCATCATCTTGTTGACGTTGCGTCCTCGTGACAAAACTCTTCGCCTCCCAAAGCGCTGAACACTATCTTTATCGGGTCCTCCCTGGTCCTCGCGGCCCATGCAGTGACCCCGAGGGTATTGTACACCGCACGGCGCTGCTTCCCGTCGGCCTCTTCCAGCGCCTCCAGCACCATCTCACGGTAGCGAGCGAGGATCTTCTCCGCGATAGCTGGAGCTCGCGGACCTTGCGCCGGCGCTCCTCCAGCGCTTCGAGCCCCTCCTCCGCCGCTGCCTTCTGGCGCGAGAGGGCGTCGAGCTTCGCCCGGAGTTCCTCCCTCTCCATAAGGCTGTCGGCCACCAGGTCCTGGTAGGCAGCCCTCTTGCGCTCAACCTCGGCGATCCTGTTCGTGAATACAAATGACGGGGTTAAGTACAACCGTGCGGTGGTGGAGCGTCGTACATCCCTAGACAGGTTTGGGTGCCTAATAGAAGCGTGTGGGAAGGTAGAGCATGGATGAAAATGATCAGCCGCCAAACAGAACAACAAAACTGACAACAGAGTCCGAATTGGAACTGAATGGGTCAGAGGAGCCCTCAAACGCTGTGAGGTCTCTCTCGTTGGGCACAAGGGGTCGCGATGAACTCATCACTATTCGTCTGCAGCAGTTAGGTTCGCGGGGGGCTGATGTTGCTAGAGTGTGCGCTAGACTTCCTGTTCTAGCACATCGCCGTAAGCGTCGGCGTCACTCTTAGGCAGATCTCCACCTATCTGTAACAACACCAGGTTTTCGACATACAGATGAGAATGCACCACGGGGGGGCTTGTATTCGGAAGACTCTCGTAATAATCAACCATCACATTGAGGTCCTCTTCGTTCTCAAAGACAAAGACCTGCCCACCGTGGCCTTCACCCATCCCGGGGATATCGAAGTGGGTGCCTTCGGTGTAGGTCTTTGGCACGGGTGAGGACTTCCATCCCTCAACCTCCTCAACAGGATAGTGGTCGTCCATCGGCAATCCTTCATCTCTAAGGGCGAGCACTACTTCCACAGAAGAGGGTGTGCCCAGGCTAGAGCAAGCTCCCATGGTGATGAACGTTAGGCACAGCATACTGGAAACTATTGCAGCTGCGCGCAGCGTCATTGCGGACCTCCCACATTCATTAATCTAGTGCTGCTCCACCCTCGCGCTAATAGACGCAGACCACGCCTAGCCTCCAAATATCCTACGCCACGAAGGCCTCTCAGTGCTACAGCATGACGGGAAGACCGATACCGAAGGGTTGTTGCGGCAACTGGGGCATACGCAAGAGGAGACGTCGCCCGCTCGGTGATTAAACTTCCAAGACTGCTGCTGCTCCTCACTTCGGCAAGGTTACGGGTTATCACGCCCGGATCGGGGCGTGCTCCAGGTAGGGTACGGTCATCGGTCCCTCGGGGAGGACGGCTACGGGGGTGTCCTGGCCAACGTTCTTCAGCTCCTCGGAGATCGCGGCCGTTATGTCCGATATCGGCTCGAGGTGCGCGCTCCGGACGTCGTCGGGCG